>NZ_VZZR01000127.1:0-10660 GCF_009650555.1 Pseudomonas sp. EMN2 | reverse complement strand
GGTTACTTTGGCCAAGACCAAAGTAACCCGCCGTAAGGGCGGAAAGGTGACTACGCGTCGACATCGCAAATGAATGCGTATAAAACTTTCAAAACAAACCAACAAACCAACAAACCAACATATTTACTAACAACTTACCCCACCCCATAAAAAAACCCGCACCACTCTCATGGCACGGGTTCTCTCAAACCACAAATCAACCCAGAACGATCAACGCTCCAGCAAAATCCGCAGCATGCGACGCAGCGGCTCAGCCGCGCCCCACAGCAGCTGGTCGCCCACAGTGAACGCCCCCAGATACTGCGACCCCATGTTCAGCTTACGCAGCCGCCCAACCGGAATGTTCAACGTACCAGTCACCTTGGTAGGGCTCAGCTCCTGCATGCTGATCTCACGCTGATTCGGCACCAGCTTCACCCAAGGGTTGTGCTGGCTGATCATGCCTTCGATATCGGCCAGCGGCACATCCTTGTTCAGCTTGATGGTCAGCGCCTGGCTATGGCAACGCATGGCACCGATGCGCACGCAGATACCGTCGACCGGGATCGGGCTCTTGAAACGCCCGAGGATCTTGTTGGTCTCGGCCTGGGCCTTCCACTCTTCACGGCTCTGGCCGTTCGGCAGTTCCTTGTCGATCCACGGGATCAGGCTGCCGGCCAGCGGCACGCCGAAATTCTCGGTCGGGTAGCCTTCGCCACGCATGGCTTCGGCAACCTTGCGATCGATGTCGAGAATGGCGCTGGCCGGGTTGGCCAGGTCATCAGCCACGGCCGCGTGGGTGGCGCCCATCTGCTTGATCAGCTCGCGCATGTTCTGCGCGCCGGCACCCGAGGCCGCCTGGTAGGTCATGGCGCTCATCCACTCGACCAGGCCAGCTTCGAACAGGCCGCCCAGGCCCATCAGCATCAGGCTGACGGTGCAGTTGCCGCCGATGTAGTTCTTGGTACCGGCATCCAGCTGCTGGTCGATGACCTTGCGGTTGACCGGATCGAGGATGATCACGGCGTCGTCCTGCATGCGCAGCGACGAGGCGGCGTCGATCCAGTAACCCTGCCAGCCCGCTTCGCGCAGCTTGGGGAAGACTTCGTTGGTGTAGTCGCCGCCCTGGCAGGTCAGGATGACGTCGAGGGTCTTGAGCTCTTCAATGTTGTAGGCGTCCTTGAGCGGGGCAGTTTCCTTGCCCACGTTCGGACCCTGGCCACCCACATTGGAGGTGGTGAAGAACACTGGCTCGATCAGGTCGAAGTCCTGCTCTTCGAGCATCCGCTGCATGAGCACGGAACCGACCATTCCACGCCAACCGATCAGACCTACACGTTTCATCGCAACTACACCTTTGCTAAAAGTGGGCCGCCACCGGGAGTTTTTGGTGGCGGGCCAGAGAGATTACAGATTCCGCAGCGCTGCGACTACTGCGTCGCCCATTTCCTGCGTACCGACTTTGGTGCAACCGGCAGACCAGATGTCACCGGTGCGCAGGCCCTGGTCCAGGACCAGGCTGACCGCCTGCTCGATGGCCTCGGCCGCCGCCTGCTGGTTGAAGCTGTAGCGCAGCATCATCGACACCGAGAGGATGGTCGCCAGCGGGTTGGCGATGCCCTGCCCGGCGATGTCCGGCGCCGAACCGTGGCACGGCTCGTACATGCCCTTGTTGTTGGCATCCAGCGATGCCGAAGGCAGCATGCCGATGGAACCGGTGAGCATGGAAGCCTCATCCGACAGGATGTCGCCGAACATGTTGTCGGTGACCATCACGTCGAACTGCTTGGGCGCGCGCACCAGCTGCATGGCGGCGTTGTCGACGTACATGTGGCTCAGTTCGACGTCCGGGTAATCCTTGGCCACGTCCTCGACCACTTCACGCCACAGCTGGCTGGAAGCCAGGACGTTGGCCTTGTCCACCGAGCACAGCTTCTTGCCACGCACGCGGGCCATGTCGAAACCGACGCGGGCAATACGGCGCACTTCGCTTTCGCTGTACGGCAGGGTGTCGTAGGCCTGGCGCTCGCCGCCTTCCAGCTCGCGCTGGCCGCGCGGGGCACCGAAGTAGATGCCGCCGGTCAGTTCGCGGACGATGAGGATGTCCAGGCCGGAGACGATTTCCGGCTTGAGCGACGAGGCATCGGCCAGTTGCGGGTAGAGGATGGCCGGGCGCAGGTTGGCGAACAGGCCCAGTTGCGAACGGATCTTCAGCAGGCCGCGCTCAGGGCGGATGTCACGCTCGATCTTGTCCCACTTCGGGCCACCCACGGCGCCCAGCAGCACGGCGTCGGCCTGACGTGCACGCTCCAGGGTCTCATCGGCCAGCGGCACGCCGTGCTTGTCGATGGCGGCGCCGCCGATCACGTCATGGGCGAGGCTGAAGCCGAGCTGGAACTTGTCGTTGGCCAGCTCCAGCACCTTGACCGCCTCGGCCATGATTTCCGGGCCGATGCCATCACCTGGGAGAATCAGAATCTGCTTGCTCATGCTTTCCTCTATCCATCAAAGCGACGCGGCCGCCTCGGCCCCGTCGTGAATAATCAGCGTTCGGCCCAGAGTACCAGCACATCGGTGCTGAACGAGCCATCGGCCTCAATCTGGTAATACTGCCGCACTTCCTCGCCCATGGCTTGCTGCAACTGGCGGATCGCCACGCGCAACGGCTCGGGGGTGCGCATGCGCTCGACCCAGGAGCTCCATTCCAGGCGCAGGCGCTGGCGGGTGTGACTGCGCACATGCAGGCCGGCCTCGCTGACCTGACGCTGCCATTCGGCGGCGCTGTAGTCGCGTACGTGGCTGGTGTCGCGCAGCACTTCGACCGTCTGCAGGTAGGTATCGAGCAGCGGGCTGCCAGGCGACATGACGTCGATGAAGGCCGCCACCCCGCCCGGTTTCAGCACCCGACGCACTTCGCGCAGGGCCAGGCCCAGGTCGCTCCAGTGGTGCGCCGAATAACGGCTGAACACGTAGTCGAAGCTGGCATCGGCGAACGGCAGGCGTTCGGCGGCGCCGCGCTCGGTGGTGATATTGGCCAGGCCGCGCTCGGCGGCGGCGCTGGCGACCACGTCGAGCATGGATTGCGACAGGTCGTAGGCGACCACTTCGCTGACCAGCGGGGCAACGTGGAAACTGACATGACCGGCACCGCAGCCCAGGTCCAGCACGTGGGCCGCACCCTGCCCTGCCAGCTCGGCCTGCAGCAGGGCAAATTCACTGCCCTGGGCGTGCACGGTGCTGCTGAGGTAGGCGCTGGCCTGTTCGCCGAACTGGCGTTGGACTACGTCGGTGTGGGTGGTGCTGGTCATATCGAAATCCTTTGGGTTTTTGTTGCTTGTTCCGGCCTTTTCGCGGGGCAAGCCCGCTCCCACGGGCATCACCTCTCCCTGTGGGAGCGGGCTTGCCCCGCGAAGAGGCCAGTACTGCTAACTACACACTTCAGGCATCACGGAACAACCAAGGCTGGCTGGCGCGATGCTTGCCTTCGAAGGCCTTGATCGCGTCGCTGTCCTGCAGGGTCAGGCCGATGTCGTCGAGGCCGTTCAGCAGGCAGTGCTTGCGGAACGCGTCGATCTCGAACTTCAGCACCTTGCCGTCCGGGCGGGTCACGGCCTGGGCATCGAGGTCGATGGTCAGCTGGTAGCCCGGGTTGGCTTCGACCTGCTTGAACAGCTCGTCGACTTCAGCGGCATCGAGAATGATCGGCAGCAGGCCGTTCTTGAAGCTGTTGTTGAAGAAGATGTCGGCAAAGCTCGGCGCGATCACGCTGCGGAAACCGTACTCGTCCAAAGCCCATGGCGCGTGCTCGCGGCTGGAGCCGCAACCGAAGTTCTCACGCGCCAGCAGCACGCTGGCACCTTGGTAGCGCTTGTGGTTGAGCACGAACTCTTCGTTGACCGGGCGCTTGCTGTTGTCCTGGTAGGGCTGGCCCACGTCCAGGTAGCGCCACTCATCGAACAGGTTGGGGCCGAAGCCGGTGCGCTTGATCGACTTCAAGAACTGCTTGGGGATGATCTGGTCGGTGTCGACGTTGGCACGATCCAACGGCGCGACGAGGCCAGTGTGCTGGGTAAAGGCTTTCATGCTGCGCTCCCTTGGATCAACTCGCGGACATCGATGAAGTGGCCGGTCACCGCGGCGGCGGCGGCCATGGCCGGGCTGACCAGGTGGGTACGCCCACCGGCGCCCTGGCGGCCTTCGAAGTTGCGGTTGGAGGTGGACGCGCAGTGCTCGCCGCTCTCCAGGCGGTCCGGGTTCATCGCCAGGCACATCGAGCAGCCAGGCTCACGCCATTCGAAGCCGGCTTCGAGGAAGATCTTGTCCAGGCCTTCACGCTCGGCCTGGGCCTTGACCAGGCCCGAGCCCGGCACGACGATGGCCTGCTTGACGCTGGAAGCGACCTTGCGCCCCTTGGCAATTTCGGCTGCGGCGCGCAGGTCTTCGATGCGCGAGTTGGTGCACGAGCCGATGAACACACGGTCCAGCTGGATATCGGTGATCGCCTGGTTGGCACTGAGCCCCATGTACTTCAAGGCACGCTCGATCGAGCCACGCTTGATCAGGTCGGCCTCGGCGGCCGGGTCCGGCACACGCTGATCGACGGCCAGGACCATCTCGGGCGAGGTGCCCCAGCTGACTTGTGGCTTGATCTGGCTGGCGTCCAGCTCGACCACGGTGTCGAACACGGCGTCGGCGTCGGACACCAGGTCTTTCCACGATTCGACCGCTTGCTTCCATTGCTCGCCTTTCGGCGCGTACGGGCGGCCTTCGACGTAGGCGACGGTGGTCGCATCGGTGGCCACCAGGCCCACACGGGCGCCAGCCTCGATGGACATGTTGCAGATGGTCATGCGCCCTTCCATCGACAGCTCGCGGATGGCGCTGCCGGCGAATTCCATGGCATGGCCGTTGCCGCCAGCGGTGCCGATCTTGCCGATCACGGCCAGGACGATGTCCTTGGCGGTGACGCCGGCAGGCAATTGGCCCTCGACGCGCACCAGCATGTTCTTCATTTTCTTGGCGACCAGGCACTGGGTGGCGAGCACATGCTCCACCTCGGAGGTACCAATGCCGTGGGCCAGGGCACCAAAGGCGCCGTGGGTGGAGGTGTGCGAGTCGCCGCAGACCACGGTCATGCCCGGCAAGGTCGCGCCCTGCTCGGGGCTGATGACGTGGACGATGCCCTGGCGTTCGTCGTTCATCTTGAATTCGACGATGCCATATTCGTCACAGTTCTCATCGAGGGTCTGCACCTGCAGGCGCGACACCTGGTCGACGATGGCCTCGATACCGCCCTTGCGCTCTGGCGTGGTCGGCACGTTGTGGTCGGGCGTGGCGATGTTGGCATCGATGCGCCACGGCTTGCGATTGGCCAGGCGCAGGCCTTCGAAGGCCTGGGGCGACGTCACTTCGTGGATGATGTGGCGGTCGATGTAGATCAAGGATGAGCCGTCATCGCGGCGCTTGACCTCATGGGCTTCCCAGAGTTTGTCGTAGAGCGTTTTGCCAGCCATCAGACTGTTCCTCATCAGCGTCTTTCTATGCCAAAGACCCCTTGGCTTGTACGGACGATGCTATGGCGATAGATTGAATAACTCAAATTCATAATTTTCATGCTTTGCATAACCATCGGGAATCTGAATCGTGGACCTGGCCAACCTCAGCGCTTTTATCGCGATTGCGGAAACCGGCAGCTTCTCTGGCGCGGGCGAGCGCCTGTTCCTTACCCAGCCGGCCATCAGCAAACGCATCGCCGGGCTCGAGCAGCAACTGGACGTACGCCTGTTCGACCGGCTGGGGCGCGAAGTGAGCCTGACCGAAGCCGGCCGCGCCCTGCTGCCCCGTGCCTATCAGATCCTCAACGTGCTCGATGATACCCGCCGCGCGCTGACCAACCTGACCGGGGAGGTGAGCGGTCGCCTGACCCTGGCCACCAGCCACCACATCGGCCTGCACCGCTTGCCACCGGTGCTGCGGGCATTCACCCGGCAGCACCCGGCGGTGGCGCTGGATATCCAGTTCATGGATTCAGAAGCCGCCTACGATGAAATCCTCCATGGCCGCGCCGAAATTGCCGTGATCACCCTGGCGCCCGAGCCGCATCACCTGGTCCGGGCAACCCCAGTGTGGGAGGACGCCCTGGACTTCGTCGCCGCGCCCGAACACCCGCTGGCCAGCAGCGGCCAGGTCAGCCTGGCCGACGTGGCCCGGCACCCGGCGGTTTTTCCCGGCGGCAACACCTTCACCCACCACATCGTCCAGCGCCTGTTCGAAAGCCAGGGCCTGACGCCGAACATCGCCATGAGCACCAACTACCTGGAAACCATCAAGATGATGGTTTCCATCGGCCTGGCGTGGAGTGTGCTGCCACGTACTATGCTGGATGAGCAGGTGGCGTCCATCGCTCTGCCCGGCATACAGCTGTCGCGCCAGCTAGGCTACATTTTGCACACAGAACGCACGCTATCGAACGCGGCCAGGGCCTTCATGGCCCTGCTCGACAGCCACGCGGGGCCCGCCTGACCGGTCGTCAGTACGGCAGTACACTCCTCAAGGACGCGACATCCGCCAAAGGTCTGGTACCGATGCCCAAATCAGCAAACCGCTTTCCGCGCCTGCCGCGCATCCCTGCGGTCGATCCCCAGGAATCGGAGCAGGCCTGGCAGAATGCCCCGCAACTGCTGGCCGCACTCAACGGCGCGAACCTGGGCGCCTGGCTATGGGATATCGAGAGCGGCCGGGTCAGCTGGTCGCGGGGCACCCAGGCGCTGTTCGGTTTCGACCCCCAGCGCCCACTGCCCAACGATGTCGACTACCTCGACCTGCTGCCCGATGAAGACCGTGCCCGCACGCGCCAGGCGTTCCAGGCCGTGGTCAATGGCGAACCCATCGAGCAGGCCATGCGCCACCGCATCCGCTGGCCGGACGGCAGCGTGCACTGGCTGGAGATCAACGGCAGCCTGACCCACGACGTCCACGGCCGACGGCAGATGATCGGGGTGATCCGCGAAATCACCCGCCAGCGCGAGCGGGAAAACGCGCTGATCAATTCGGAAAAGCGCTTCGCCACCCTCTTCCACCTCAGCCCCAACGCCATCCTGCTCACCCGTCGCCACGACGGGCTGATCATCGAGGTCAACCAGCACTTCGAACATATGTTCGGCTGGCCAGGCGCCCATGTGGTCGGCAAGACCAGTGTCGAGCTGGGCCTGTGGGTCAACCCTGAGCAGCGCCACCTGGTGCTGGAGGCCACCCGCGCCGGCAGTGGCCCGCTGACTATGGAGGTGCAGTTCCGCGCCACCAGCGGCAAGATCCATGACGGAATCCTCTGCACCCAGGGCATCGAACTGGAAGGCATCACCTACCTGATCAGTACCTTTGTCGACACCACCGAGCGCAAACGCGCCGAGCAGGCGCTCAAGGACAGCCAGGAACGCCTTGACCTGGCGCTGGACTCGGCCCAGTTGGGCACCTGGGACTGGCACATTCCCAGCGGCATGCTCTATGGCTCGGCCCGCGCCGCCCAGTTGCACGGGCTCGACCCGGTGCCGTTCCACGAGTCCTTCGATGCGTTCTTCGAAGGGGTGCCCGAACACGAGCGCAACTCCATGCGCCAGGCTTACCGCAGCCTGCGCGAGGGACCGGCCGGCAACTACCAGATCACCTACCAGGTACAACTGGACAACGGCGCCACGCGTTTTATCGAAAGCCGCGCGCGGCTGTACCGTGACGAGCAGGGCAAACCGCTGCGCATGGCCGGCACCCTGCTGGACATCACCGACCAGGTAGAGCGCGAACAACGCCTTACGGCCTCGGAAGAAAAATTCGCCAGCCTGTTCCAGGTCAGCCCGGACCCGATCTGCGTGACCCGCCAGGACACCGGCCAATTCATCGAGATCAACCCGGCCTTCAGCCAGACCTTCGGCTGGAGCGCCGAGCAGGTGCTGGGCCGTACCGCGGGGCAGTTGGGCCTGTGGGCCGAGTCGGCCGAGCGCGCCCAGCGCATCGAACGGGTGATCCGCGACCAGGCCCTGAGCAATGTGGCGATCGGGGTCAACCACCGCAACGGCGGGCCTTTGACCTGCGTCATCTCCAGCCGCCTGATCAGCGTCGACGGCCAGGCCTGCAGCGTCACTACCCTGCGCGACATCACCCAACAGCAACGCGCCGAGGCGGCGCTCAAGGCCAGCGAGGAGAAATTCGCCAAGGCGTTCCATTCCAGCCCCGACGCCATCACCATCACCGAGCGACGCAGCGGCCGCTACCTGGAAGTCAACGACGGGTTCTGCCGGCTGACCGGCTACAACGCCAGCGAGGTGGTCGGCCGCACGGTCTATGAACTGGGCATCTGGGCCGACGACAAGCAACGCAGCGCCCTGCTCGGCGAGCTCAAGGCACGAGGCCGGGTCCATCACCGCGAGATGCTCGGGCGCAACAAGCGCGGCGACATTCTCACCGTGGAAGTGTCGGTGGAGCCGATCAGCCTCAACGAAGTCGACTGCCTGTTGCTCACCGCACGGGATGTCAGCCTGCTGAAGAACGCCCAGGCGCAGATTCGCCACCTGGCCTACCACGATCCGCTGACCAACCTGCCCAACCGCGCTCTGCTGATGGACCGCCTGAGCCAGCAGATTGCCCTGCTCAAGCGCCACAACCTGCGCGGCGCCTTGCTGTTCCTCGACCTCGACCATTTCAAGCACATCAACGATTCGCTCGGCCACCCGGTGGGCGACGCCGTGCTGAAGATCATCACGGCCCGCCTGGAAGCCAGCGTGCGCCTCGAGGACACCGTGGCACGCCTGGGCGGCGATGAGTTCGTGGTATTGCTCAGCGGCCTGGAAGGCAGCCGCGAACTGGTGGAAAGCAAGGTCCGCGAGCTGGCCGACACCCTGCGCGAACTACTGGCCGAACCCATGTCGCTGGATGGCCAGCGCCTGCAGGTGACACCCAGCATCGGCGTGGCGCTGATCCCGGACCACGGCGCCACCCCCGCCGACCTGCTCAAGCGCGCCGACATCGCCCTGTACCGGGCCAAGGATTCCGGGCGCAATACCACCCAGCTGTTCCACACCACCATGCAAAAGGCCGCCAGCGAGCGCCTGCGCATGGAGAACGACCTGCGCCTGGCGCTGGCCCGCGGCGAGCTGGCCCTGCATTTCCAGCCCCAGGTCGATGCCCGTGACAATCACATCGTCGGCGCCGAAGTGCTGTTGCGCTGGCACCACCCGCAACTGGGCCAACAGCCGCCGTCACAGTTCATCCAGGTGCTCGAGGAAAGCGGGCTGATCCTGGAAGTGGGCAGCTGGATCCTCGACGAAGCCTGCGACGCCTGCGCGCGCATGCTCGAGGACGGCCTGATCGACGCCGACGACTTCAGCCTGTGCGTCAACATCAGCCCCCGGCAGTTCCGCCAGAACGACTTTGTCGCACGGGTGCTGCGCAGCCTCGACGACTACCGCCTGCCGCGGCACATGCTCAAGCTGGAGATCACCGAAGGCATCGTCATCCAGAACCTGGAAGACACCATCAGCAAGATGCGCGAGCTCAAACGCTATGGCGTCAGCTTCGCCATGGACGACTTTGGCACGGGCTACTCGTCACTCACCTACCTCAAGCGCCTGCCGGTGGATGCACTGAAGATCGACCAGACCTTCGTGCGCGACGCGCCGGTCGACCCGAATGACGCCGAGATCGTCCGCGCCATCGTCGCCATGGCGCGCAGCCTGGGCCTGGCGGTGATCGCCGAAGGTGTCGAGTTGACCGAGCAACTGGAGTTTCTGGAACGGCTAGGCTGCCACCTGTACCAGGGCTACCTGCACAGCCGACCGCTGCCGCTGCCGGAGTTCCGGCAGATGCTGCTGGAGGCGCCGGCGGATTATTGAAAGGGCCTGGCAACCGATAACGTGCGTGGGAGCGGGCTTGCCCCGCGATGGCGACATGAGACTCAACATCGCCATCGCGGGGCAAGCCCGCTCCCACGCCATTCACATTGCATTCATCTCCTGCACAAAACAAAAAGGGCACCCGAAGGTGCCCTTTCGTTCATCCCGTGCGAACTCAGTTCAGCGCAGGCTTGTCGCCATTGATCGGGATGCGCTTGGCCTTGGCTTCTTCCGGCACCACGCGCAGCAGTTCGATGCTGAGCAGGCCGTTGGCCAGGCCGGCGCCTTTGACCTCGATGTGGTCGGCCAGGCGGAACGACAGTTTGAAGGCGCGCTGGGCGATGCCCTGATGCAGGAAGGTGACGCCTTCGTTGCCGTTATCGCGTTTGCCACCAGACACGGTCAGGACGCCTTTTTCAACCTGCAGGTCGAGGTCCTGTTCCTGGAAACCGGCAGCGGCAACCACGATGCGATAGTGGTCTTCACCATGCTTTTCCACGTTGTAGGGCGGGTAGCTGCTACCGGCCTCGTTGCGTGCTGCAGCTTCGAACAGGTCGTTGAAACGGTCGAAACCGACGGAGTTGCGGAAAAGGGGTGCGAGAGAGAAAGCGGTAGTCATGGTCATAAACTCCTGAGATTCAGCAAGTAAGTCACTACGCGACCCGACTTCGGCATCACGTACTCAAAGAGATATGGCCGGGCAAAACGCTTTCAAGGGCCCTGCTGAAAATTTTTGCTGGCGTGCAAACGCAATCGCGGGGCAAGTCGGAGCGCCGAACCGCCGCTCCCACGAAGTGGAC
>NZ_VZZR01000126.1:0-16115 GCF_009650555.1 Pseudomonas sp. EMN2 | reverse complement strand
TGGTTCCAGTGGGGCTACTCGACCTGGCCTCGGTGCCGGCGACGATGCTAGTGGGTGATGCGGGCCGCATCACTCTGATAGTGGTGCGGGCCGCACCACTTTGAGGCGGTGCCACGGGCACCACTCATCTGACCGTCGGAGCCGGCGGCCAGGCTGGTGGGTGTTGTGGACCACAACACTCTGGTGGGTATAGGACCGACTGCTGGTTAGTAAAAGGAATTGGCGCTGGCGAGAAAGGCCGCCCAACCCGCAAGCGATAGAGATGGCCCAAAGGGCATGTTTACGCTGTTGGCTCCGTTTTGTACGAGACGCAGGTATACCGTGAGGCTGGCTGCGATCAGCAAAGAGCCAGCCACTGTGCAGGGAACTACTTGCCAGCCACCCCATGCACCGATGAGTGCCAGCAGCTTAAAGTCGCCCGCGCCCAGGCTCTCTTTGCCAGTTACAAATTTGACCAGGTGGTAAACCGACCAGAGGCTCACATAGCCAATGACAGCCCCCCAGAACGCCTCTGGCAGTGTCGTGAACATTCCGAACGAGTTGAGCGCCAAACCTACCCAGAGACCTGGCATTACCAAGGCGTCCGGCAGTAGATGGTGCTGCCTGTCGATCAAACTCAGAGTCAGCAAACACCACGTTAACAACAGGGCAAACACTGCCGGGAGTGATGGCCCAAAGTGCAATGTCACCACGAGCGACAATCCTGCGCAGCCGATCTGTATGATCCAAATCTCCGGTCGGGATGCTCCGGTCAGTCGGAGATCGAGAGGCTTGCCGAGGCCCAGCCCAAGCAGCTCCCTGGCATCACGCTGCCACTGATGCTCAAGGACTGCCGGTAACCAAGAGGCAACCCAGACGCACAGACGTCCGACCAGCATACCCAGCGCGATGGTACCGAGCGACAAGGTGACCTCAGCACCCATCCACTCACGCATCGGGGCCTCCCATTCGGCGACGGGGATCCAGCAACGCTTGGAGTGAGCTCAGCGCCGAGTTGGCTGTCTGCATAGCGGTCGCTGTCGGTGCAGGCCTCTGAACAGGGTGCTGGGCTGGCTGTGCAGTCGCCGTCGTCAGGGGCATTGGCGTCGGAGATGGAGCCAACGCTGAAGGGGTCCACTGGGCATTGAATTCACCCCGGATAGCCTTGCCAGCTAGGGTCGCTAGGTATGCAAGGGGCTTGGCCACGTTCCCAGTCGTGCATCGATGCTTCCACTGGTTGATCACTGCCTCTCGGACATGCTCCGGTACTGGCCCCATGATTTCTCGCGCCTTCACCCGGTCTTCTGGCTTGAGAAGATCCAGAGCAAGCAACCAATTTACACCTGCACTCTCGCGAGGTTGTACAGAGCCTTTAGATACAGACTTGTCTGTATTTGTATACGTACTAGCTGAGTTCGGATTCCGAACTGAGGGTGTACTCAGTGGTTTTTGACTGAGTTCGGATTCCGAACTCAGGGGGAGTGCGCCCTGTTTTGCTGAGTTCGCACTGAGTTCGGATTCCGAACTCAGGTCCTCCGTGGGCGAATTTTGCTGAGTTCGGATTCCGAACTCAGGGGCGGGCAGTGCATTCTGTTGGCTTTCGATCGCCCAGGTTTGAGCGTTCATTCGATCGCTGAGCGTGTCCATGCGCGAGGGCAGGCGACGACCGACATCGGGATCGCTGGTGAACTCTCGCCAGGTGATCGCGGCAATCTCTTTGATCGCTTTGTTCTGATGTTCAATGGACTGCATCAGCAACGTCATGTAGTCCTTATCGAATTCCAGAGCCTCGGCCGGCGTCACCGGCTCGTCATGGAGTAGGTAGACGTTTCCCTGGACCTGGCCATTGATTTCATTGCGGACGGTCCGACCGAGGCTCAGCCAGCGGGTCAAGCGGAGCACGGTGAGAGCCTTGGCCACGGTTTCTCTCGAGGCATGCTTGCCTGGATTCATGCCCAGGTATGGCCGTAGCTGGTCGTATGTGGGAAAGGCTGTGATGCCATCTTCATTGACAAGCAGTCGGAAGACCTGCCAGCAGTTGCGTTCCAAAGGCGTCAGCCGATTGTCGAGCAGGAGTCGGCGCGGGACCGTTTCATGTGGGTTGCCACTGAAAATAATCCCGGCGTATGGATTTGCTGGTGCAGCAGTAGGGGCGGTGTCCTCAGCTCTCTTTTTTTGCACATGGGCCTCGAGTTGCCCCGAGGCCGAATCTAGGAGCGTGGAAATCGGGAACCGTGCGAACTTCATTGTCTGTGATCGCCTTCTCCAGGGTGAGCGGAGGAGGTTTCATCGACATGGCCTATGCCCCCGTTTTCCAACAAAAGGAGTTGTCGACGTTCGGGCGTTTTGGCTTTCTCTTTTCCCGATGGGTACAAGCCCTGCTCGATCCACTGGGTGATGCGTGACCAGATCTGCGCAAGCGTTAGGCCGTCCGTGCTCAACTCTTCAGCGACCAGCATGGCCACGTCGAGCATGGCCATGCTGTCCTCGAGGTCGACCTGGTGCTCATCCATCAGCTTGGTCCAGCGATGCCAAATGTGGTGGTCCTGATCCTCGGACAGTTCTGGCCAGCGGCCGCGCGGCGCGCGGACACCGATGACGGTGCGCTGCAGCGCGATCTCCTGTGGAGTCAGCCCGAAGAATTTGTTCAGCAGATTTGTGGTGGCGCCAAGGCGAATGGCCCGCTCGGTCAGCCGCGCCTCCTCTTCAGTACGGGTTGCACCCGTCATTAGTTTGAGGATCATCTCGCTATTGATAGACACATTTACCCAGCTGACAGTCGTATTGCGAAGCAGGCTGAGAACTGTTGGATGCTGGATCTGGCCCAGCACCTCAGGTTCAACACCCATCTCAAGGCAACGCTGGAGCTGCCCGTTGCGCATCAGATCAAGTAGTTGCGATAGGACTGCTTCGTTAAGTGTTGACTTGGACATTGAGACTCCCTCCCATTCATCTCATCTAGCGTTCAGGCGTCCTGCGAGGACTGTTTGAACTCTTCGATTTCCAAGTCGATCAGCCGGCGTGCCAGTCGGATAATGCGGAACAACTTGACCAGCGCGCCGTCACTGATACGGCCTTCGTCGCCCGGCACTTGTCCCACTCCCTGTGGCTGACCCAGCAGCAACTGGCCAAGGCCAGCGGCGAATTCAAACTCGCCCAATGCGCTGGCGGGGTCTGGTTGTTCATTCAACATATTGAGAGCGATGGCCATGGCACCGCTCAAGGACTGAAGCAGGGTCAGGGTGTGTTGCGCTGTGGCAGTAATTTCAACGTCGGTTTCCGGCTGCTTGTACTTGAAGCCGATCCCACCGTTGATTGCTTGAATATCGCCTGGGCCGTTGACTGACTCGAGGATCTCCACTGCCAGTTGCGCTACCTGGTTGCGCAGCTCAGCAGGCTCGTCAATTTGGCGCTCGATGTACCAAAGGTCTGTGATGGGGTGCAGCCCACCGGCCTGGACAGGGATCGCGACTAAGCAGTTCGAGTTGAAGTCGGGCAGCGTTTCGCCACTGAGTGCGGCCAACTTCGCTTTTGTCTCAATCACCCGCTGGCTGAGGTTCGCAGGGGAAGCAATATGTCCTGCAATCCTTGCCTGTTGTTCCTCAGGTGTGAGCGAGGTGCCCGGCGCCGGACTAGCTGCAGGGAGTGGTGCAGATGCGGGCTTCTGCGAGCCTCCGGTATCCCCAGGCGCCTGACGTGGTGGGGGAGGTGTTGAATCTCCACCAGCACCTGGAGGAGGGGGAGTAGTAGCTGGAGCAGCTGCAGGCAGCTCAACCACCGGAGTCGCGCGACGAAGTTTGTCCTGCTGCTGAGTGATCTCCAGCAGAATGTCTTCATAGCCCAGCGGAAGCGACTTCTTCATCGTGCCGATGAGCTCGTCCTGGAAGCGCTGGAACAGGAACTCTTCTGCTTCGCCTTCGAACTGAGCAAGGACGTCCTGGAACAGCATTTCGAAGTCGACGCCTTCATTGCGGTAATGCTTGTCCCAGCACGCTAACGCGGATTTTCTCAGCGCAATTATTTTCGTTATCCGGTCGATGCCGAGACCTGAATAGAGCAAACCAGGGACTGCTGGCAGCAAATATTGCAGGGTATCCAGCATCCTGCTGATATGGGACTGTGAGATAGGGTAACCATCTTTAGACAGGCGGCGGGCGAGCTCGCGCTGGGAAATGGTTTCACCAGTTTCGTTTTCATAGAGCTCCTTCGCGCGCCCCACCGCGACAGCGCGCTCGATGAACTTGAGTTCACCCTTGAGATCCTCGGCCAAATGACCGGTGAGCATGATGATCTCGCCTCGGACCTGATCCCACGGACGGAACAGCACATTGATCCGCTGGAACCTTTCGTCCCCAGTTTCCTGGAACAGCTCCTTCAAGATAGTGATCCGCGTGTTGCCACCGTTGCGGATACGGTATTTCTCCTCACCAGGCCGACGCGTTACTGGCGGGGGGGTATCGAGGCCGCGGTTGCGGATCGAGTCCTTGAGCTCGTCATATCGAGGGTTACGCGTGGTACGAGGGTTGTCCTCCCAAGGGAGGACCTCGTCCACGCCAAGCACCAGTGGGGTGTCTGCGATAGGGTCACTCATGGCAACGGTGGAGCCTGTAGGGCTGAAGCCTGGGGCGAGGAGCTTGGCTTTGAGGTCTGTAGCGGCCATGTCAAGCTCCTGCCGCAGCAACGTGGAGGGGAGCCAGAGGAGAGTGACGGACCAGGTGCAGCACTTCCTCGATGTCGTCCTGAGTTGGAACAGCGTTTTGTAGCAAGCGATCGATGATCCGGTAAGCGCGGGTCAGCTCGGATTTCAACTCTTCTGTACTGGTGGCGTCGGCCTGGGCGGGCTCGAACTGAGGGTTGACCAAAGATTGCTCAAGGCGATCGATAATCTCGCTGTTCATGGAGCGATGGTTCTTGCGGGCCACTTCGGCCACCTGCTCGCGCATGCCGTCGGGCAGGCGAACTACGAATTTGTCGGCGATGCGGGATTTGGTTGCGTTCATGGTGTTCTCCTTACTGGCGGCGCTTGAGTTGGTCGGTGAGCTGAGTGGGCAGGTTCTTGATCGTCAGGGAGCCGGTGTCGGCGTCGTAGGTGACGTTGGAACCGAGCAGGTGCGCTTCAAAGCTGATCGACAGGCCCTCGGCGCGGCCGGTGAAACGGCGGAATTGATTTAGCGTGCGCTTGTCGGCCGGGATCTCGGGTGACAAGCCGTAATCGCTGTTGCGGATGTGGTCGTAGAACGCCTGAGGGCGGTCATCATCGAGAGCCTCCGACAGCTCCTGCAGGGAGAGGGGCTGACCCAGCTTTGTCTGGGTGGTGGCGTAGTCGAGCAGCGCATGGGTTTTCTCCCGAGCGCTTTCTTCAGGGAGATCCTCTTTCTCGACGTAATCGGTGAACGCTTGCAGCAGCGTGCGGGTTTCGCTGGGGCCGTCCACGCCTTCCATGCAGCCGATGAAGTCGCGGAAGTAGTCGGAGCTCTTCCTGCCGGTTTTGCCCTTGACGAAGGAGATGTACTGCTTCGAGTTTGGATTATTGCGCCACTCGCTCAGGTTGATCCGGGCAGCGCAAGTGAAGTTGCTGGTGTCCAGGTAGCGCGAGACCACCACATTCAGGTCGCCGTCCACAGCCACCGTCTCGACTTGCTGCAGGAGGGCGATCCCCAGATATTCAGTCATGCCCTGCTGGTAGTGGCTGAAGAGTACGTGGCCACCGGTCGACAGGTTGACCTCTTCAAGGAGCTTCTGCAGATGTTCGACCGCCACTCGGCTGAAGCTGGTGAAATCTTGCTGCTCGTCCAGGTACTCCCGCAGCCAGCCGCTGAAAGGGTAGGCTCCCGATTCTGGGTGGAAGAGGCCCCACGCTTTGCCCTGCTTGGCGTTGTAGCTGTCGTTCAGGTCGCCCTGCAGGTGTTCAATGGCATCGGTAGGGGAGAGCTCAGTTTCACGGGCGTGCAGCACGGCCGGGCTGCCGTCAGGCTGCTTATCGAGCTGGTGAATGATCACGTGGCGGATTGGCATTACTGGATCTCCCGGGAGGGGCTGATTTGAACTTCTGCACGGCGCAGCAGCGCACGGGTGTTACGTTCGGCGCGGTGATCGCTGGGTGTGCAGGAGGTGAAGATCGGCGTGAAGCCGGCCTTGCTAAATTTCAGGTGACCGCTGTTGGATCGGGTGAGGGTCCAGCCCTCGGCGAGTGCAAACTCGGCAAGCCGGCGAACACTGTCGTGCGCGCCGCGAAGGAGGTTACGCATTGGTGACCCCCTGGTCGGCCAGGTGATCACCGCTGATCAGCCAGCGACTGGCAATGTACTTCTCACGATCGCCAGCTTCCGCCGGCAGCTGTTTTACCGTGGCATGGCCTTCGCCAAACAGTCGGGCTGCCAGCCGTTTAACGGCAGTGGAGTCATCGGATGTGCAGCTCGCACGCTTGCCCTTCACGGTGTTCGTCCAGAACCCCGCGCCGTCGAATTTCACGATGCACTTCAAGTCGAGACTCATTGGCAGCCCTCCGTGCTCAGGGCATTGCCCGCTTGGATGGCCACGATCTCTGGGCTGTTACCTGGATACTGGGTAGCCAGGTCGGTGAGGAACTCGCGGGCAGCTTCTCGCGCTCCTGGAATTCGGAATACCACGGTGCAGTGATGGGCATCGTTCTCGGCGGGGCTCAAGTGGGGAGCCACGGCGACTTTCAACCCGCTGCTCAGCAGGTGGCGAGGAATCCATACGGCCCAGAAATAGTTGGTCAGCAGAGCCGGTGAACCGCTAAGGCTGACGGTCAACGTTCCGGAATCGTTGCTCTCTACTTCGATGTACTGCAGGCGCGCGAGCTCCTGCAGAGGCTCACTGAGCTCCGCCGGAGCCACGGTTTGGCCGAACATGAGGAGGTGGGACACAACCTGGCTGAGGGCATTGAGCCAAACTGCATTGAGGCCCGACTGATGAGCGAACGCTAAAACCGAATGCTCGGCGCTGGCGTTCGCAGGTATTGACGGATAGGTGCGCTCAGTTTGCACTGGACACCTCCTCAAGGCGCTCAATGTCATAGCTGCCGCAGACCGGGCATACCAGCACCTCTGCCTCACCTTCAGGGGTGTGCTCGGCAGGATGCACCTGCCGAACCTGGTGCATCGGAAAATGCCGACCACAGGCGCGGCAGTCATGGGTGATCAGTTGGGCTTGCGTCATACGGCAGCTCCTTGCCAGTGGTCGGCAGTGAGGTTTGCGAAGCGGGTTTGATTGGCGATGAAGGCCGCACGGACGTGGCCCACTGGACCGTTGCGGTGCTTACCAATGATCAGCTCGGCGATGCCTTTGAGATCGCTGTCCTCGTTGTAGACCTCATCCCGATAGACGAAGAGGATGAGGTCTGCGTCCTGCTCGATCGCACCGCTATCGCGCAGGTCAGCACTGACTGGGCGCTTGTTCGGTCGACGCTCCAGGTCACGATTGAGCTGGGAGAGAGCCATGAAGGGGCAGTTAAATTCCTTCGCGATGCCCTTGAGCGAGCGAGAGATCTCGCTGATCTCATTGGCCCTGTTTTCTTGGCCTGGGCTGCGCATCAGCTGCAGGTAATCCGCCATGATCAGACATGGTTTGCCGAAGCGCCGGCTTGCTCGCCGAACCTTGGCGCGCATCGCGGCAGGGGTAAGGTTCGCGCTGTCATCGATGACCAGGCGGTTACCGTACTGGTTCATGCGATTAACGGCGGCGGACAACTTCGGCCAGTCTTCATCCTGCAGTTGGCCGGACAGGAGCCGACTCAAATCGATGTGACCGAGGATGGCCAACATGCGGTAGATCAACGCATCGGTAGGCATCTCCATGCTGAACACCAGCACGATCTCGTCGGCGGTCTTGGCCAGAGCAGCATCGACGATGCTCAAGCAGAACGAGGTTTTACCCATCGATGGGCGGGCGCCCACGATGATCAGATCCGCTGGCTGCAAACCTCGGGTCATCTCATCAAGGTCGGTGATACCAGTCGGTACACCTGTCACGGTGACGTGGCCGTTGAAGTTGGCGTCGATCTTGTCTACGACAGACAGCAGCGCCGCGTTCATATCGGCGAACTCGCTGACAACACGGCCTTCGCCCAGTCTGAATAACTGCTGCTCGAGCGAGTCCTGTACCTCTGCAGCGTCAGCGGCCAGTTCTGCAGCGTCCCGGGTACCCTGGAAGCACAGGGACATGATGCGACGGAGATGCGCGCGGTTCCGCACGATCTCGGCATACGACTGGATGTTCGCTACTGACGGGGTGTTCTTCGCCAGTTCTGCCAAGTAAGCAAGGCCACCTACTTCCTCAGGGATGGCCATAGCTTCAAAGACAGTCACTATGTCGAACGGGCTGTTCTTCTCGGACAACTCATGGATGGCCTGGAAGATCGCCTTGTGCTCAGCACGGAAAAAGTCTTCCGCCTGCAGTTGGTCCCCGACCAGATCCCAGGCCTCGTTGTCCAGCATCAGCCCGCCCAGGACGCCTTGCTCGGCCTCTACAGAGTGGGGAGGGGAGAGGTCCAAAATGCTCATCGGACACCTCCGTGGGCGATTGCCACCTGCTGGCTACGACCCAAGCCACGGTGGAGCTGGGCTCTTTTCCCCTGCTTGAAACCAGCCTCCAATGAACCCTGGTCGTGACCTTTGGCCTCGGTCGGGGTGATGTTGAAGTGTCGTAGCCCTGGGTGATGCAGGGTGATGTAGGCGGTGATATCGGCCTGAGCGTCAGGTGCCAGGTCGTCCGCGAACTCCCTCACCTTGAGCGCTACTGCGTTAATCCAGCCTTCTGCGAATAACTGGCCACGGCGCCGTTTTGTCTTGAGCTGGCAACGTGTCTGCTGCGCCACATGCTCGCGCCGGGCCTTCTGGAGTTGCAGCAAAAGGCTGCTGTAGGCATATGCCGCGACTTCCGGGCCAACACCTTTCCCCAGGAACTTGAAGCAGTAGCCCTTCGAGGGGTGGTAGTACGACAGATGGCTGCAGTCGAAAGCACTCGCGCAGACGGCTGCGAGCGAGTGCTGCCAGTCAGCAGGGGAGCGCCGGGTCTGCGTAGAAACACTGGCTTCTTCGACCTGACTAGCTCGAAGCTCATCAGACTCGATGTTGTACCGGGCCATAAGTGCCCGGGCTTGGCGCAAGGCAGTTGCAGCCTCATTCGTGTTTGCCTCAGGTCTGTTGGCCAGGGCCATCAACTTGATGACTTTGTTGAGCACCTGCTGCTTGTCCATCAGGAGCCCTCCCCGGGGTGACGAGGCCGGCTACGCATCGCAGATGCGATCAAGGCCAGGAGATTCAGCAGCCCGACGCCACCGAGCGCATACGCCGAGTAAACCGCCCCCTGCAGAGCAAGCTCGGCATGGGGGGCTTTGAAGATCGAGCCCAAACCGTAGGCGGTGGCCAACACCACGGAGCAGTTCATGAGGTATAGGCAGAGCTCGCCTGCGAACTGGGAAATGGAGGCCGAAGTCATCGAGCACCTCCAGACTGCTGGTGGAGGGGATCGGCGCCGATGAACACCTCGGCGGGCACATCCGGCCACTCCGTGCGGAGTGCAGAAAAATCGCCCTCGTTCCAGCAGCGCAGAAACTCCATGGGAGACTCACATGGATGTTCTAGGACATACGCGATCGCCGCCACAGCGGCATCGGAGACACACAGCTCAAGCGCAAAACTGCCTTCGTCAGTGACTGTGAAGTTTTCAGTGTTGAGCTGAAACGGCATTCCATTCAGCTCCACTTTCACGGGCACCCAGGTGGGTACTTGGTGCTGCTGACGGATCGTAGCCAGGCGATCTTGGAGCATGCCCAACGTGAATGTTTTGGGAAGTTGCCCTTTCATGAGGCTGCCCCCTGTCCATCATTCGTGAGGAGGGCCTCTTTCCACAGGCGCAGCGTTTCACGCTCCTCCGTCGTCAAGGGAGCCTGAGCAACCGCGTTGGCGACTTCCTCCTGCAGGAGCCGCAAGCGGTCTTCGACTGAGGCGCCGTCGTCGTAGGCCAGATGGCTAATGACCTCGTCTATGAGGGAATGGCGTAGGGACCTTACGTTGCCCGAACGGTATTGTTCCACGGAAATCCCATAGAGCCGCTCTGGAACTTGGAGGTCATTTCGGAGGTAAAGATTGAATTTGTGGGGGCTGTATGAGGTGTAGAACTGCCGGGCGCGATTCAGGATGAGTGCGGCCTGGAGGATTTCAAGCAACTGCTCCTTAGTCTCGGCCAGCAATGGGTACGTTACGGCAACCAGCTGTTTTGACCGTGCCAAACGTGCATCTTGACGACGCTTGGCATCCTTTTCGGAGCGAACGCGCTTTTCCTTCGCATGGGTCACGTTGTGGCCGATGGAGTCAATGAGTTGTCCGGCATTGCGCAGTAACTCGCGCTGGTCATGGCTCAGGAGGTCGCCGAGCGAGCCGAGTAAGCCGCTACGCATTTTCCAACCGTTGGCCAGCTTGTGCAGGTCTCCAGACGTGGACGTCAGCTTTTTCTGGATGCCGCGTAACTCATTCGAGCTGTAGAGTTTCCCAATCCTGAGGACTTCATCAGCCGTGATCCCGGCAGCCTCGGTAATCGCGTGCTTACTCATCGCGACGGGCCTCCTTCGCGATCTCGGCGACACGTTCTTCCGTCATTGCCTCGAAGCGGTCTTTCCACTCTGGGAACGCCTCGATAGCCAGGTTGCGGATGACGCTCAGTGCCGACGGGGACTTTCGGTTCGATGGTTGGCGATATTCAAGCCGGTGCGCCGGCACGCCTTGGCTCGCAGCTTTCTTGAAGATGACGGCGTCTGGAATGATGGATTGCAGGACGGTGTAGTCGGGATTCCCGTCGAAAATTTCACGGACGGTCCGATGGATCTCGCGGGCGTCAGCGGTTTCATCCAGGCCGTTGATGATGATGTTGATGTGGGGAATGGTGAGGCCGAGACGCGCGTATGTGCGAAGCCCATCCATCATGTGGATGGTTCCACGGCTGAACTCGCGCGCGGCCAACATGTTCGGGGGGAGGGGGGAGAGGATGACGTCGGAGGCAAGAACGACCATCTCCAGCATCGCAGAGCGGGCGCCCTGAGTGTCAAAGAGGATGAGGTCATAATCGGCATCGAAGGCCGACATCAGGTTGGCTAGTCGCAGTCTGCCATCCGGCGCCTGCAGTATGAGGTTGTTGAGCTGGTTGTTGGCGTCGTTCGAGATGATGACGTCGAGATTCTTGATCGAGGTGCGGGAGATGATCTTGTCCCGGTCGGTCTCGTTGTAGGACAGCAACTCGAAAATTCCGCCCGGGGCGGTGTATTCGAGAGGGTAGTAGGAGGATGCCGAGGGCTGGACGGGGTCCAGATCGATGAGGAGGGTACGCAGGCCTGCGTCAGCGATGAATGCGCCCAGGTTGGTGGAGCCGGTGGATTTGCCGGTGCCGCCTTTGGTGGAAACCTGACCTGCGCGTTTTGCTTTATTCGGGTGTGTCATTGCCATGCCTCTAATGTGGATTTCATTAGAGGCTGCGTGTCTAGGCGCTGGAGTGGTGCTTAAAACCCCTCCCTAGGTGGACATTTCGGCCTAGATCCCAATTGTCTTTTAACCAATTGGTCGTAGGTTCGAATCCTACACGACCCACCATGTAAAGAGGGCATCTCGAAAGAGATGCCCTTTTTCTTTTGCCCGCGATTTATATTCCCGCCCTTGCTACCCTGTGCGCTTTGCCCGCAGGAGCGCCGCAGCATGCCTTTGAAAGCCAGTGTATTCATCGCCACCAGCCTGGATGGCTTCATCGCCAGGGAGGATGGCAGCCTTGATTGGTTGATGGGGGCGACCGAGTCGGCCGATGACCATGGCTATGCGGGGTTCATGGCCGGCGTCGATACGCTGGTGATGGGGCGTGGCACCTTCGACAAGGTAATGACTTTTGGCCAGTGGCCCTATCCGGACACCCGCGTGGTGGTGGTCAGCGCCAGCCTGGCAGCGTTGCCCGCCAATGCACCGGGGCAAGTCGAGCTGCACCCCGGGCCGATCCCTGAGCTGCTCGAGCACTTGCAGGCCACGGGCGCGAGAAGCCTGTACCTGGATGGCGGCAAGTTGATTCAGGGGTTCTTGCGTGAGGGGCTGGTGAACGAGCTGACCATCACCCGCATCCCCGTGTTGCTGGGGCAGGGGATACCGCTGTTTGGCGAGTTGGCGAAGGATGTGCTGTTGCAGCACATGAAGACGACCAGTTACGAGAGCGGGTTCGTGCAGAGCACGTATCGCGTGGTCCGTTAACGTCGCCGATTGGCCATGTGTATCTTGTGGGAGCCGCGCTACCGTGCAGAAATCATGACGTGGGAGCGGGCTTGCCCCGCGATGGTGCCAGCCGTTACAACGATGGCGCCTGAGCTGACGTCATCGCGGGGCAAGCCCGCTCCCACAAGATCTTCGTATTTACCTTGAGCCGCGGTGCGGCTGTCAGTGCAGCTTCAGACGAGGCTCAGTCCCGCGCCCAATCTTGCTACCCAGCATCAGCATCGCCGTGCGGAAGAACCCATAAAGCGCCATCTGGTGCATGCGGTACAGCGACACATAGAACATCCGCGCCAGCCAGCCTTCCAGCTTCACGCTGCCCATCAGGTTACCCATCAGGTTGCCCACCGCCGAGAAGCGCGACAGCGACACCAGCGAGCCATAGTCCTTGTACTCATAGGTCGGCAGCGCCTTGTTCTCCAGGCGCGCCTTCAGGCTCTTGGCCAGCAACGAAGCCTGCTGGTGCGCAGCCTGGGCCCGTGGCGGCACGTTGCGGTCGCTGCCCGGCTGCGGGCAGGCGGCGCAATCGCCGAAGGCGAAGATATTGTCGTCGCGGGTGGTCTGCAGGGTCGGGCGCACTACCAGCTGGTTGATGCGGTTGGTTTCCAGGCCGTCGATGTCCTTCAGGAAGCCCGGCGCACGAATACCCGCCGCCCACACCTTCAGGCTGGCCTGGATCACTTCGCCGGAGGCCGTCTTCAGGCCATCCTCGGTCACTTCACTGACCGCGGCGTTGGTCATCACCGTTACCCCGAGTTTTTCCAGGGTCTTGTGCACCGGCACGCTGATGCGCTCGGGCAGCGCCGGCAGTACGCGCGGGCCGGCCTCGATGAGGGTGATGTGCATGTCCTTTGGCTGGATCTTGTCCAGGCCATAGGCCGCCAGCTCATGGGCGGCGTTGTGCAGCTCGGCCGCCAGCTCGACACCGGTGGCACCGGCACCGACGATGGCCACGCTGATCTTCTCGCTGGCCACATCGCCCGCATGGGCGCGCAGGTAGTGGTTGAGCAGTTGCTGGTGGAAGCGCTCGGCCTGCTTGCGGCTGTCGAGGAACAGGCAGTGCTGCGCCGCGCCCAGGGTGCCGAAATCGTTGGTGTTGCTGCCCACGGCGATCACCAGGCTGTCGTAGCCAATGGTGCGCGCAGGCAGCAGCTCACGGCCCTCGTCATCGAGGGTCGCAGCCAGCTGGATCTGCTTGGTCTCACGGTCCAGGCCACTCATGCGGCCCATCTGGAAGTTGAAGTGGTTCCACTTGGCCTGGGCTACGTAGTTCAGTTCATCTTCCGAGGAGTTCAGCGAACCGGCCGCCACTTCGTGCAACAGTGGCTTCCAGATGTGCGTCAGGTTGGCATCAACCAGGGTGATCTCGGCCTGTTTGCGCTTGCCCAGGCTTTTACCCAGGCGGGTCGCCAGTTCCAGGCCGCCGGCGCCGCCGCCGACAATCACGATGCGATGAGTCATAGGGATATCTCACAAGTTTTACGGAATTCGTGGGCACAAGGCCCGGCCGCAACGCAGCCGAGGGGAGGGCGAGCGCAAGGCAGCTCATAGCACCAGTCCACTCAACAGGCGGCTCAACAGGCCCAGACCGATGGTCACGGCCACCACCAGCAACAGGAGCAGCAACGGCCGGAAAGGCCGGCGCTCGACACGATGCTGGGGGGCACTCAAGTACTCATCGACGCGACGCTGATCTTCAGGATTCAGGCGGCTGGTCATGGTGGGCCTCGTAGATAGACGTTTCTGACTGCGTGTACGCCACAGCGTTCACGCAAACGCGTGGAACGAATGATAATGCGTTCTATCTCTGGCGCCGAGTGTACGTGATCGCAAAGACTCTCGGCACTGGATCAAAGACTGATGCCTACATCGAACACGATGCTGCGCCCCAGGTTGCCCCGCAAGAAATCCGGCGCATCCGGGTGGGCGAACAGCACCCGGGCAAAGGTCGGCCCCACCAGCGACAGCGAACGCCAGCCCTGGCGCAGGTATTCGGTGGGTGGCGGGAAATGGCTGTTGAGGTCCAGTACCTCGCGCTTGAGGCTGGCGAAGGCAATGATGTCGAGCTCGCTCAAGTCCAGCCCGCGCTCCCGGTAGTTGTGCGCCTTCTTGCGCAAGGTCGGCGCCAGGCGCGCCAGCAGCTCCTGGGCAGGGATGCGCCGCGGCCGTGCTTCGCGGCGCACCAACTGGCTCAGGGAAAACGCACTGCGCCGGCGTTGCAGCTCCTCGCGCCATTCGTCGTTGAGCCGCCGGCCCTCGTCGAGCACGAAGAACACCTCGAACGCCGCATCGCGAAACAGCACATCCGGCGGCTCCTGCCCGGCCGGGGTGAAGTCCTCGCTGCGGTAGGCAATGTTCAACCCTTGCAGCAGGCGCTGGCACACCCAACGCTCGCGCTCCCATTTGCGCGCATTGGAGAGAAAGGCATTGGCTTGTTCGGCCTGGATGGTAAGCAGGCGCAAGTAGTCGGAGTCATCCATGGGGACAAGCTTAGTCGCTAAACGATGACGGTAAGATGCTGTTTGTGCGTGGGAATCAGGCCAGTACCAGCCATTGCTGAACGATCCCCAGCAAATGCAGCAACCCGCCCCCCAGGCAGATCACCGAACTGACCGCGATAAACCGCCGAGTCCGCCCCGTGCCGGCCAGCAGCACCGGGCCCAGCAGGCCACGAGCCAGGTACACCAGGGTGATCAGGCAGATCACCGGCAGCAGGAAAGGCAGGGGTTTGATCAGCCCGGCAGCAGACAGCGCATAGGCCGACCAGGCCAGCAACACCAGCGCAATGGCCGTGGTGACCAGTGCCGGGTAGCGGCGCCCCTGCTCGGCGGCCCTTGCCATGCGCTCGCCCGCGCCGAACAAGCGGTACCAGCGCGGCCCGACCAGGATGATCGCCAGGTGTAGCAGGCCCGCGACCGCGCTGAATGCCGCGCCCAACAGCAGTGGGAGGTTGAGCCCTTCAGGCATGGCGGACGCTTCCTGCATCGAATGGAGGTGCCAGCCTATAGCAACCGGACGAAAGGGAGAATGGGTGTAGACTCAGGCTTGTCCACATGGCCGACAGGGATATTGCTCAGGTGATCAGCGCACAGGTCTTGTCCAGCACCAGCCTCACCCTTGGCTGGCTCGGTTACGTGCCCCTGCTGGTCTGGGCCATCAGCCGCACCCGCTGGGTCGAGCTGTTCACCGATACGCGCCGCCAGCACCTGTTGTTCGGCACCGTGTTCGCGTTGTTTGCCTTGTGGCTGGTGCGCCGCGACTTCGACACTGGCGTGTCCTATCACTTCATCGGCATGACCGCCGTGACCCTGTTGCTGGACTGGCCGCTGGCGGTGCTCGGCGGCTTTCTCGCGCAACTCGGTTTGCTGCTGCTTGGCCGCCAGGACCTGGCCGCGATCGGCGTCAACGGCCTGCTGATCGTAGGTCTGCCGGTGCTGGTCACCGAGGTGTGCGCGATCCTGGTCGAACGCGCGCAGCCGCGTAACCTGTTCGTCTATATCTTCTGTTGCGGTTTTTTCCCCGCCGCCCTGACGGTGCTGGTGTGCCTGATGGCCGGGCTGGGGCTGCTGTGGATGGACGAGCGCTTCGCCATGCCGGAGTGGCTGAGCGACTTCGTCGGCTACCTGTGGCTGATGATGTTCCCCGAGGCGTTCATCAACGGCACGGTGATCAGTGCCCTGGTGGTGTTCAGCCCGGAGTGGCTGGAGACGTTCAACCGCACCCGCTATCTGCAGGCGCCGTGGAAGGATGACGACCGCTGAAAGCATCGCGGGGCAAGCCCGCTCCCACGAGGCCGCCAATGGCGTATCACTCGTGGGAGCGGGCTTGCCCCGCGATTACGGTGGTACTCATACCACCGAGCCCAGCTTAGTG
>NZ_VZZR01000017.1:0-43158 GCF_009650555.1 Pseudomonas sp. EMN2 | reverse complement strand
CAAAAATCTATACAAAACCAAGATTTCACCTGGGAATATCTATACAAGAAAATATACTTGTACAGTATCCGCACACACCCAGGTGCTCGCGACATGCCCCCCAGCCCCGCAAGGCGAAAGCTGATCACCCTGGCCATCCTCCTGGCCCTGACCCAGCCCGCCTGCGCAGACTGGCGCACCGCCATGCCACAGACCCACTTGACCGGCAGCGGCGATTTCAGCTGGTTCGGCCTGCGCCTCTACAGCGCCCGCCTGTACAGCGCCGGCTCGCCGCAAGGCTGGAATAAGCCCTTCGCCCTAGAACTGCGCTACCACCGCGCACTGTCCCGCGACACCCTGATCGACGCCAGCCTCAGCGAAATGCGCCGCCTTGCCGCGCAGCCGCCAAGCCCGCAAACCCTCGAGCGCTGGGCAAACAACATGCGCGCCGCGTTCGTCGATGTGCGGCCGGGCATGCGCATCACCGGGCTGTACCTGCCCAGGCAAGGCTGCAGTTTCTACGTCGACGGCCAACTGCGCGCCGAGGTCGCCGACCCAGCCTTCGCCCGGGCGTTCTTCGCCATCTGGCTGGACCCGCGAGCCCGAGACCCACAGTTGCGCCAACGCCTGCTCGGGCTGGCTGAAGACGATCGTGGAGGCTGACCATGCGTAACCTTGCACTCGTGCTTGCCTGCCTGCTGCTCGGCAGTTGCGGCAATGTCGGCGTCGAACACTACCGCGGGCAGAAACCGGGCCTGGACCTGGTGGCGTTCTTTGCCACTCCGGTAGAAGCCTGGGGCATGTTCCAGAAGCGCAACGGCGAAGTGGTCAAGCGCTTCCACGTGCGCATCGACAGCCGCCGTGAAGGCGAGCGGCTGATCCTCGACGAGCACTTCGTCTACAGCGACGGCACCCGCCAGCAGCGCACCTGGACGCTCACGCCAGACGGCCCCGGGCGCTGGCGCGGGCGGGCAGGGGATGTGATCGGCGAGGCCCGTGGCGAGGTAGCGGGCAATGCGCTGCGCTGGCAATACCGCCTGGATCTGCCGGTGGATGGCAATCACTGGCAGGTGGACCTGGACGACTGGATGTACCTGATGGATAAAGACACCCTGATCAACCGCTCGAGCATGCGCAAGTTCGGCGTGGAGATCGGGCAGATCACCTTGTTCTTCCGGCGTTTGCCCCAGGCCGTCGAATGAACAAAAGCCTGTTGCCGAGCAAAGTCTGCGTGGCCTGTGGCCGGCCGTTCACCTGGCGCAAGCGCTGGGCGCGTTGCTGGCAGCAGGTGCGCTACTGCTCCGAGCGCTGCCGTCGCTCAGCGCCACGCGGCCAGGCGCAAGGCCAACGGCAAGGCGAGCGCCCATAGCGGCGCCAGTATCAGGGCCGTGGCGAGCGGGCCCAGCGGCAGGCTGACGCCCGCGAGCTGCGCACCAGCCAGATAGGCTGGCGGGCCGCCCAGTAGACCCAGCAGCACCCCGCGCCAGGCCGGTCGTGTGGCCCAGGCCAGGCTGTGGCGCAGGCCGCTGGCCAGCACCAGCCACAGCAACGCCAGCCAGCCGGGTAGCGGCCATTGCGCAAAGCTGAAGACCCCCAGCGCGCCCAGCAGGCTGTCGAGCAGGCAACCGGCAAGCGTAACGCGCAACAGCGCCCACGCTTCGCCCACGCGGTCGTGGCAACAGCGCAGGTGCAGCGCCAGCCCCACAGGTACGATCAACAGCAGCCAGGGCCGCGTTGCACCAAGCACGCAGGCCCACCAACCAGCCTGCAGCCACAGCGCATTGCCCAGCAGCCACATGCGGGGCATGTTCAGGCGCCCGGCAGCGGTGCCCGGCGTGCCTGGGGTGTGGCCCAGAGCAGTTGCGCCACACCTATTACCCGCTCCTCGAAGCCGCCCTGGCAGTAGCACAAGTAGAACTCCCACAGCCGCTGGAAGGTGTCGTCGTAACCCATTTCACTGAGCGCCCCGCGCGCCAGGCGCAGGTTGTCGCGCCAGTGGCGCAGGGTGCGTGCATAGTCCTGGCCGAAGTCCTCCATGTGCAGCAGGTTCAACGCGGTCTGCCGGCTGGCGGTGTCGAGCAGCACGCTCAGCGAGGGCAAGGCGCCGCCGGGGAAGATGTAGCGCTGGATGAAGTCCACCGAACGGCGCGCCTGGGCGTAGCGCTGGTCGCGGATGGTGATGGCCTGCAGCAGCATCAGGCCGTCGTCCTTGAGCAGCGCGGCGCACTGGCGGAAATAGGTCGGCAGGTAACGGTGGCCCACGGCCTCGATCATCTCGACCGACACCAGCTTGTCGAAGCGCCCGCGCAGGTCGCGGTAGTCCTCGCACAGCACGGTGATGCGCTGCTCCAGGCCGAGCGCCTTGACCCGCTGCAGGGTATGGCTGTACTGCGCCTGGGACAGCGTGGTGGTGGTGACCCGGCAGCCATGGCGGGTGGCGGCGTGGATGGCCAGGCTCCCCCAGCCGCTGCCGATCTCCAGCAAGTGGTCGTGGGGCTTGAGCTCGAGCTTCTGGCAGATGCGTTCGAGCTTGTTCAACTGCGCCTGTTCCAGGCTTTGCTCGGCGCTGTCGAACTGCGCGGCGGAATACATCATGGTTGGGTCGAGCAGGCGTTCGAACAGGGCATTGCCCAGGTCGTAATGGGCCAGGATATTGCGCCGCGCGCCGCGCCGGCTGTTGCGATTGAGGCTGTGCAGCAGGCGCAGGGCCGGGCGGCCGAAGCGCGCCAGGCCGCGTTCCATGGCATCGAGCACGTCGAGATTGGCGACAAACAGACGGGTCACTGCCGCCAGGTCAGGGCTGCGCCAGTAACCGTGGATATAGGCTTCGCCGGCGCCGATCGAGCCATTGCCGGCCACCATGCCCCAGGCGGCCTCGTCCAGGATCTCGACTTCGGCGTACAGCGCGCTGCCGGTTTCGCCGAAGGTCCATTGGCGGTCATTGCCGATCAGCCGCAGCTGGCCGCGGCTGATCCGGCGCAGCTGGGCCAGCACGGCGCTCCTGACCAGGCCACCGAGCAGCGGTGTCAGGCCCGCCGATTTGCTAACGCTCAACGTGGGTTCGGGCATGTTCGGGCTCCTCGCGGGTGGTTTGGCCAAGGCGCAGCGTGCCCTGGCTTGCGCGGTGATCGTGGATGGGCGTGCGCTTGAACAGCAGGCGCAGGGCTTGCCAGTAGATGGCCGACAGCGTGCGCAGGCTCATCCACGGGAAGGCCAGCAGGTGCTGGTGCAAGGTGCTGCGGTTGAGCTCCCGGCGCTCCAGGGTCAGGTCGGCGGCGAACACCGGCTGCCCTTTGCGGCGGTTTTCCATGTGAATGCGCACTCGCTGGGCATCGAGGAAAAAGCGCAGGCGGTACTCCATGTCCAGCGGCATGAACGGCGACACATGGAAGGCCTTGGCCACGCAGAACTGTCGCGGCAGACCTGGCTGCACCGGCAGCACGTAGTGGAAGCGTTCGCGCCAAGGGGTGTTGCGCACCTCCAGCAGGATCGCCGCGAGCTGGCCGTCGCGGTCATGGCAGAAGTAGAAACTCACCGGGTTGAACGACAGCCCCCAGCAGCGTGGCTGGGTGAGCAGGTGCACGGCGCCCTCGGGTGCCTGCCCGGTCGCCTGGCCGACCAGTTGGCGGGCCGCCTGGGCCAACGGCATGCCGCTGCAGGTGAGGGCCGGCAGGTAGTCGCTTTCACGCCAGCACAGCGGGGCCAGGCGCGAGTGCCCGAGCCAGCGCGACAGGCCGAGCAGCCAGGGCTGTTCGGCCAGGTCCAGGTAGAGCATGCCGATGCGGTAGCGAAAGGCATGCGGGCGCGGGGTCAGGCGCCGGTGGCTGACCCAGCCGCGGCACAGGCTGCTGTTCACAGGCGCTCTCCAAAGTGTTCGGCCACTTGCAGCGCGCTGACCACGCCATCCTCGTGAAAGCCGTTGGCCCAGTAAGCACCGCAGTAATAGCTGTGCTGGCGCCCCTGCAACTCGCCTTGGCGGGCTTGGGCGGCCAGTGCCGCCAGGCTGTATTGCGGGTGGGCGTACTGGAAGCGGGCGAGGATCTGCGCCGGGTCCACCAGGGCGGTCTGGTTCAGGCTTACGCAGAACGTCACCGGCGCCTCGATGCCCTGCAGGATGTTCATGGCGTAGGTCAGCGCGGCGGGGGCCTGTTCGCTGCCGCCCAGGCGGTAGTTCCAGCTAGCCCAGGCCTTGCGCCGCCTTGGCAGCAGGCGGGTGTCGGTGTGCAGCAGCACATCGTTGCTGGCGTAGCGGATGGCGCCGAGCACCGCGCGCTCCTCGCTGCTGGGGGCCTCCAGCAGCGCCAGGGCCTGATCGCTGTGGCAGGCGAACACCACGTTGTCGAAGCGTTCGGTGCCGGCCGTGCTGTTCAGCGTCACGCCGCCATCGTCACGGCACACCTGCCTGACTGCGCAGTTCAGGCGAATGCGCTCGGCGAACGGCCGGCACAGCGGCGCCAGGTAACTGCGCGAACCGCCTTCGATCACCCGCCATTGCGGGCGGTGGTTGACCGACAGCAAGCCGTGGTTGCGGCAAAAGCGCACGAAGAACTGCAGCGGGAAGCCCAGCATGTCGCTGCGCGACATCGACCAGATCGCCGAGCCCATGGGCACGATGTAATGGTCGATGAAACGCTGGCCGTAGCGCTGCGTGCGCAGGTAGGCGCCAAGGGTGGTGGTGGCTTCGATGCGTTGGTTGTCCAGGTCGGCGAGGGCCTGGCGGTTGAAGCGCAGGATGTCTCGCAGCATGCCCCAGAAGCCCGGCGACAGCAGGTTGCGCCGTTGCGCGAACAGGCTGTCGAGGGTGTGGCCGTTGTACTCGAAGCCCGTGCGCGGATCGTGCACCGAAAAGCTCATCTGCGTGGGCCGCGAGGCCACCCCCAGGTAGCCCAGCAGGCGAATGAAGCTGGGGTAGGTCCAGTCGTTGAACACGATGAACCCGGTGTCCACGGCATAGTGCCGGCCGCGCCACTGCACATCGACCGTGTGGGTGTGGCCACCGATCCAGTCGGCGGCCTCGAACACCGTGACTTCATGCCGGCGCGAGAGCAGGTGGGCGCAGGTCAGGCCGGCGATGCCGCTGCCGATGATGGCGATCCGCATGTTCGGCTACCCCTGTTCACGGCGGGCCATGCGCTGGCCCAGCTTAAGGCGCCAGCGCACGGGCAGCGCGCCGAGCAGGCGCAACACGCAGGTGAACAGGCCGGGGAAGTTGATCTCCAGTGGCCGCTGCGCCAGGCGGGCGGCGATATGCCGGGCGGCGCGCTCGGCACTCCACATTTGCGGCATGGCGAAGTCGTTGCGCCGGGTAAGCGGCGTATCGACGAAGCCGGGGCTGACCAGGGTGACATCGATGCCTTGGTTGATCAGGTCGATGCGCAGCGACTCGACCAGGTAGCGCACCGCAGCCTTGGAGGCGCCGTAAGCACCGGCCCGTGGCAGCGCCAGCCAGCTTACCGAGCTGCCCACCACCACCAGATGTGGCCGTTGGCCGCGCCGCAGCAGGGGCAGGGCGGCCTGGATGCAGTGGCACAGGCCCAGCAGGTTGGTGCGCATAACCCGTTCGACCAGGGCCGGGTCGAAGTGGCCGGGCTCCAGGTACTCGCAGGTGCCGGCATTGAGGATCACCAGATCGAGGGCGCCCCAGTGCTGCTCGATAGCCGCAGCGATCTGCGCCACTTGCGGCGCTTCGCTGATATCACCGACGGCCAATAACGTCTGGCCTGCAAAGCGCTCGGCCAACGCTTGCAAGCTGCTGGCCTGGCGGCCACCCAGCGCGACCTGATGGCCTTGTTCCAGCAGGCGCAGCGCCAGGGCGGCGCCGATACCGCTGCTGGCGCCGGTCAACCAGCAGCGGTTCATGCCAGCCGGCCCTTGAGCCAGCCGATCAGCCCACCGACCACGGGCACGTGCTCGTACAGCAATGCGCCGACATCGAAGTAGTCCTGGTGAAAGTCGACCCGATCGCGCCAACGCAGGTGGGTGCAACCGTCAAGGCTGATCGGCCTTCCGCCGGCCAGGCGCGGGTGGCAAAAATGCAGGGTCCAACGCAGGTAGCCGTGGCCTGGCTGTACCTGGTCGGCGCCGTGAAAGTCGTAACGGATGTCCTGCACGTTGGCGTACAGCGTGGCGAAGTAGGCACGCAGGGCGGGCAGGCCCTCGATCTGGTGCAATGGGTCGCGGAAGGTCACCGCTTCGCTGTACAGCTCGTCGAGCCGCTGGAGGTTGCCAGCGTGCAAGCCGGCAAAGCGTTCGGCGAAGGTTTGCAGGTAGTCGGACATGCGCGGCTCCAGGCAATCCTGTACACGGAACTATTTTTGTACAGGTATATCTGAAGCCTATGTGTAAAACTGTACAAGTCAACCAAATTGTATAGTTTTAGAGGGGCGCCTAGAACGTGGGAGCGGGCTTGCCCCGCGAAGGGCCAGGTCAGGGAATCACAAGTTTAATGGCACCGGCTTCGCCGGTGATCGCGGGGCAAGCCCGCTCCCACGGGCGTGTACATCATTCGTTGCCGTTCGATAGCTGCTGGCGCAGGTGCGCCACCTCGGCTTCGAGCTCGCGGACTTTCTGCTCGGCGGATACCTGTGCACTGACGTCGCGCTGAATGCCGATGAAGTAGGTCAACTGGTCGGCCTCGTTGTGGACCGGGGTGATCGACAGTTCGTTCCAGAACAGGCTGCCGTCCTTGCGGTAGTTGCGCAGCACTTCGCGGCAAGGGCGGCCGTCGCGGATCGCCTCGCGGATGGCGGCAAGCCCTGGCTGGTCATGGTCCTGGCCCTGCAGGAAGCGGCAGTCCTGGTAGAGGATGTCGTCGACGGCATAGCCGGTCAGGCGTTCGAACGCCGGGTTGGCATAAATCAGGATGCTGTCGCTGCCTTCCTGTTCGGCGACGACGATGCCGTCGTTGGAGGTTTCGACCATCAGTTGCAGAAGCTTTGCATCGATCATGTGGACCTCGGGTAATGGTGGCGTGCGCGCTTGCCGCCATGATGACGCACGAACGCTCGGCGAAAAAGGCGGGGATGGGTTTAGAATGGCGTCCCCGGCCCCTGGATCCGCACCTGCCCGATGACCGAAGCGATTTCCCCTGATTTGCTGCCCATGCGCGACGTGGTGAGCCTGACCGGCATCAACCCGGTGACCCTGCGCGCCTGGGAGCGCCGCCACGGGCTGATCAGCCCCCAGCGCACCGAAGGCGGCCATCGCCTGTACACGCCCGAGGATGTACAGCGCATCCGCGACATCCTGCACTGGACGGGCAGTGGCCTGCCGATCAGCAAGGTCGGCGAGTTGCTGGCCCGTCAGCACGAGCAGGGGGCTCGGGCGGTCGAGCAGGGCAGCGATGCCTTCGACGACTGGCGCGCGGCCGTGCTGCGGGCCACCCAGGCCTTCGATGGACAGGCGCTCGAGGCCCTGCATGGCCAGGTGTTCACCTTGTTCCCCAAAACCGTCGCACTGCGCGAAGTGCTGATGCCGGTGTGGCACCAGTTGGCCGCGGGCACCGCGTTCGGCCAGCGCAGCCAGTGGCTGTTCCTCGATACCTTCCTGCGCGCTCGGCTGTTGCTGCGCCTGCAACTGAACCAGCCAGCCGCGCCGCGCGTGCTGTTGAGCGCAGCCAATGGCATTAGCGAGTTGGAACTGCTGTGCAGCGCCCTGTTGCTGGGTGGGGAACAGCAGCGTATCGAGGTGCTCGGCAACGCCCAGCCGCTGGATGAGCTGCCGCTGCTGTGCGTGGCCATGCGCCCGGCGGCACTGGTGATCAGGGTGCAGGGCCCGATCAGCCCGGCCCTGGCCACGCGGTTGCGTAGCCTGCAGATGGAAATCGCCTGCCCGATGGCGTTGCTGGGCGACGGCCTGGCCGAATTTGCACCGCTGTTGCAGGGCATCCCGCTGGCGCTGCTGGAGGGGCAGGGCGCCGAGGCCGGGCCCAAGCTTGCGGCTTTGCTCAGGGGCGCACTGGAGCTGTAAACGCTCCACTTCTCCAGTAGCGTCTCGGGCTAGGCATGCAGCCAGAACGCGAATTCGGCGAACTGCTCGCCGTTCCACCAGTTAGCGGTCCCGCGGCCATATTGGAAGTTCTTGGCGCCGGCCTGGCTCTGCAGCGGCGCGATGACATTGCCGGCCGTGTCGCGGCGCGCGGATTGCTCGGCGGTTTCGGGCACGATCATGACGATGTGCCCCGACCGGCCATCTTCCTTGCGCCGCGCGACGATGAGGCCGATGGCGCCCTGGTTGGCCTCGGCCTGCAGGGTGGTCAGCGTGCCGGTCTGACGCCAGCCGAACCCAGGGCCGAAATCACGCAGCCACCTGAACAGGTCGTTGGCGCGCATTTCCCGCAGGGTGTCGCCGATCAGTGGCGTGACCTGTTGGCCTGCGGCCAGCTTGAGCAGGGCCGGCGTACTCCACCAGCAGCGCGGCAGGTAGGCACCGGCGAGCAGGCAGTAGTCGTGGGCGTAGATGTTGCAGAAGGTCAGCCCGTCATGCGGCTGGTAGCGAAGGTGTGCCGTGTTGTCGACGGCCAGCCATTGGATGATGGCTGCCAGCGACTCACGCAACTCGCCTGCGCTGGTGCCCTGGCGGGTTGGCTGCCTGGCTTCGTTGAGCGAATGGGCGTCAGCCGGGTTGGCCCGGCGGGTGACCACGCCGTTCTTGCGCGGCATGAACACGGCGGGGATAGCGGAGCCGCGTGGCAGGCTCGGCAACCGGGCGTTCTGGTCTTGCACGGTGCTGGGTTGAGGGGAGGGCTGGGTGATCTCGATCACCGCGTCGTCAGCTGCCGGCACCAGGAAACGCTTGGCGCAGAAACCGCGCACGCGTGCGCCGGACAAACTGGTTTCGATGCTGACGAAGCCGTTTTCAGCCGTTTTGCTCAACACCCGTACCGGATGGCCATCCGGCAGGTTCGCCACGACGTTGGCCTGTGCCGGGGTACTGATGACGGGTTGGCTGCGCACCCGCAGCATGCCTTCGCGGGTATCCACCCGCATCGCCGTACCCATGCCGGAAAGCGGGCTGGGCGCGGCCACGATGGCCTGGCCGGGTGCTGGCGTGGGCAGGGCAGGCGGTGCCGGGTCGGTCGGTACCGTGTGGCACAGGCGAATGAAGTCGAACAGGTTCTCGCCGTAGAAACGATCATCGCTCTTGTGGCCCTGCTTCAACCCTTTCGAGGGGACGAAACCACCGGTGTTGTAGACGATGCCGACCTGGGCGAATTCCAGGTCGCTGAGCGGTTGCCGGCGCTGCTCGAAGCCCAGTTGCCGAAGTGCGCCCTTGAGTTCATCCATCGCGCGGCCAAGGGAGCCGCTGAAGGTCGCCCAGTGGCGGTCGAGAAAGAAATCGGGCTCGGGCTTGAAGAACTGCAGGTCCAGCTGGAACACGCCATAGCCGTGGCAGAACTTGTTGGGTTTCTTGGCCACGTCCTGGTAACCCGGCACGAACCTGGCCATGTCCACCAGTGCCTGGTGGCCCATGGCGAACATCAGGTCGCCACGCGGGCGCAGCAGCAGTTCGGCCTTGTTGCGCGGGAAGGCCTTGCGCCCGGCGGTGTCGTCCAGCGTATCGCCGACGCACAGCGCGGTGACCTGGGGCAAGGGCAGCTTGGCCTTGCGCAGGAACGGCCAGATGCTGCCGGTTTCCTGGCAGGCCAGTGCGGTGAGGTGGTCCACCGTCAAGGGCGTGCCGATGATCGCCTGGGCCATGTCCTGCTGAAACTGCTCCTTGAACCAGCGAATATCCTGAGTGCCTGGCATGTCAGAACCCTCCGGGGAAGGGGCGGTTGCGGACGGTGCGGGGGTATTTCTCAGGGGCGGGCCAATCGCCATGGCTGAGCGCACAGGGCGTGAGGCGTATGGAGGGGGCGGGCAGATGATGGTCGGCACGCTGCGGTGCGTGCTCATACGCCGTTGGAAGCACAAAAGGCGACATGAACGTCTCCCTGAAACAAGTTCCGTCTAGCGAACTGCTCAGGGTCGTCGTTTACCCTTCTCTGGGCGAGATAGCTGCGCATGAAAGGACCGCGCGGCCGCAATCCAGATCGGGCCGTGCGGGCGAAACGTTTCAACGCTACTGATTGAAGTCAAGTCAATGGCGCTGAAAAAGCAAGGCAGTGGGGTAATGCCGGTCAGTTAAGCCAATTGGGGCTGCTTTGCAGCCCTTCGCGGGTAAATCGCAGCGGCGAACCGCCGCTCCCACAGGATCGTCAAGCAACGAGTGCCGGGCGTGCCGACCAGGTCCGGGCTGATGCAGCGCCTGTGCGGTCACCCCCGCAACAGGTGCACCGCCAGGCCCGCCAAGGCACAGGCGAGCAGCACTTGAATCACCCCTCGGTGCCAGCGGAACAATGCCAGCGCCGCGCCCGCCGCAATCAGCGCCGAAGGCCAGTCGAATGCCCCGGCGAAGCCGTTGGGCCACAGCACGTGGTAGCCGAAGAACAGCGCCAGGTTGAGGATCACGCCCACGACGGCAGCCGTGATCGCGGTCAGTGGCGCCGTGAAGCGCATTTCGCCGTGGGTGGACTCCACCAACGGGCCGCCGGCCAGGATGAACAGGAACGACGGCAGGAAGGTGAACCAGGTGACCAGGCTTGCCGCGACCGCCCCGGCAAGCAACGGATGGTCGGCACCGAACATTGGTTGCAGGTAGCCACCGACGAAGCCGACGAACGCCACCACCATGATCAGCGGCCCTGGCGTGGTTTCCCCCAGCGCCAGGCCATCGATCATCTGCGTGGGCGACAGCCAGCCGTAATGGCCGACAGCCCCCTGGTACACGTAGGGCAACACTGCGTAGGCACCGCCGAAGGTCAACAGGGCGGCTTTGGTAAAGAACCAGCCCATTTGCGTCAGGGTGCCGTCCCAGCCGAATGCCAGGGTCAGCAGTCCCATGGGCAGCAGCCATAGCGCGGCGCCAATCAGCATCAGGCGCAGCAGGTGCCGCCAACGAAAACGCGCATGTTCGGGGGGCGGCGTATCGTCATCGATCAGCGCCGGCCCGTAGTGATGGCGGGCGGCGCCCTGACCGCCACCGATGACGAAGGTGCCGGGGGCCAGTCGCCCGCCCGCATAGCCGACTATGGCGGCCACCAGCACGATCAGCGGGAAGGGCACATTCAGGGCGAAAATGGCCACGAACGACGCGCCGGCGATGGCCCACAACCCGCCGTTTTTCAGCGCGCGCGAGCCGATGCGGTGGGCCGCATGCAACACGATCGCGGTCACCGCAGGCTTGATGCCGTAAAAGATGCCGGCCACCACCGGCACTTCGCCAAAGGCCAGGTAGACCCACGACAAGCCGATCAGGATGAACAGCGACGGCAGCACGAACAGGGCGCCGGCAATCACGCCGCCCCAGGCGCGGTGCATCAGCCAGCCAATGTAGGTGGCCAATTGCTGGGCCTCGGGGCCGGGCAGCAACATGCAGTAGTTCAGTGCGTGCAGGAAGCGTTTTTCGCTGATCCAGCGCCGGCGCTCCACCAGCTCCTGGTGCATGATCGCGATCTGCCCGGCAGGCCCGCCAAAGCTGATGAAGCCCAATTTGAGCCAGAAGCGCAGGGCTTCGGCCAGGCTTATCGGCGGCCTGGCCGCGAGTGGCTGTTCGCTGACCGGCGTGCTGCCTTCACTCATTGTCGATGTCCTCGTGTGGCAAAACCGTCAGCCGGGGTCGCTCACCTTCGGCTGCCGAGCGGCGCAGTGGGTGGTGAGGGTTGCGCAGGACATTAATCGATATCTGCTCGAAGTCGAAAGCCCGGTTTCACTGGACGACCCACATCCGCGGTGTCCATCAGCCGTGGCGATTGGCCTGGTGGCGTGGATGCCGTGCTTTTTTACGCTCTTTTTACGGCCGGCCAGATCGCGTGCAAGGATACTGGCCGCCTCTGCTGCCCGGTCCGCAGGGCCTCAGGCAGGTAGCCGGGGGCGGAGCGGGCGCCACGCGAGGTCGTCATGCACAGGGAGGGCAGGCGCTTTCCACCTGCCAGCCCAGAGACGTCATCCGTGAGCCAGAGCGTTACCGCTGCAACCCCAACCCACCCCGGCAAGACCACCGCCATCGGCACCCTCGTTGCCGCGGTCGGCGTGGTCTATGGCGACATCGGCACCAGCCCGTTGTACACCCTCAAGGAAGTCTTCGCCGGCCACTACGGCGTCCAGGCCAATACCGCCGGTGTGCTCGGCGTGTTGTCGCTGGTGTTCTGGTCGTTGATCTGGGTGGTGTCGATCAAGTACGTGCTGTTCATTCTGCGGGCCAGCAACCAGGGCGAAGGCGGCATCATGGCCCTGACCGCACTGGCGCACCGGGCCGCGGCGCCCTATGCGCGCCTGGGCAAGGGGCTGGTGCTGCTGGGGCTGTTCGGCGCCGCGTTGTTCTACGGCGACAGCATGATCACTCCGGCGATATCGGTGCTTTCGGCGGTGGAGGGCTTGCAACTGGCCTTCGACGGGATCGAGCACTGGGTGGTGCCGTTGTCGGTGGTGGTGCTGGTGGCGCTGTTCGTCATCCAGAAGCACGGCACCGCGCGCATCGGCATCCTGTTCGGGCCGATCATGGTGCTGTGGTTCGTCGTGCTTGGGGCGCTTGGCGTGCATGGCATCGCCCAGCGCCCCGAGGTGCTGCAGGCGCTCAACCCGGCCTGGGCGGTGCAGTTCTTCGTGGTCCACCCCGGCATGGGCGTGGCCATCCTGGGCGCCGTGGTGCTGGCGTTGACCGGCGCCGAAGCGCTATATGCCGACATGGGCCACTTCGGCCGCAAGCCCATCGCCAGGGCCTGGTTCCTGCTGGTGCTGCCGGGGCTGGTGCTGAACTACTTCGGCCAGGGCGCGCTGATCCTTGGCAACCCGGACGCAGTGCGCAACCCGTTCTACCTGCTCGCCCCCGAGTGGGCCCTGCTGCCCATGGTCGGGCTGGCCACGCTGGCCACCATCATCGCCTCCCAGGCGGTGATCTCCGGCGCCTTCTCCCTTACTCGCCAGGCCATCCAGCTCGGTTATGTGCCGCGCATGTTCATCCAGCACACCTCCAGCGAAGAGCAGGGGCAGATCTACATCGGCATGGTCAACTGGGCGTTGATGGTCGGCGTGGTATTGCTTGTGGTGGGCTTCGAGTCGTCCAGTGCATTGGCCGCCGCCTATGGCGTTGCGGTGACCGGCACCATGCTGATCACCACCTTGCTGGCCTCGGCGGTGGTGCTTTTGCTGTGGAAGACGCCACGCTGGTTGGCGATCCCGCTGTTGCTGGGCTTTTTGCTGGTAGACAGCCTGTACTTTGCCGCCAACGCCCCGAAGATCCTGCAAGGCGGTGCGTTCCCGGTGATCGCCGGGGTTGCCCTGTTCGTGCTGATGACCACCTGGAAGCGCGGGCGCAGGCTTATCGTCGAGCGGCTCGACGAAGGCGCGCTGCCACTGGACCTGTTCATCGCCAGCCTGCAGTACCAGCCACCCCACCGGGTCACGGGCACTGCGGTGTTCCTCAGCGCCAGGCCCGAAGCGGTGCCGCACGCGCTGCTGCACAACCTGCTGCACAACCAGGTGTTGCACGAGCAGGTGGTGCTGCTGACGGTGGTGTTCGAGGACGAACCGCGGGTCAGCGCTGGCAAGCGTTTCGAGGTCGAAGCCTTCGGTGAGGGTTTCTTCCGGGTAAGCCTGCATTTCGGTTTCATGGAAGAGCCCAACGTGCCTCTGGCCCTGAGCCGCTGCCAGCGCGACGACCTTGAGTTCGCCGCCATGCGTACCACTTATTTCCTCAGCCGGGAAACCGTCATCGCCAGCAAGCGCATGGGCATGGCCAGGTGGCGTGAACACTTGTTCGCGTTCTTGCTCAAGAACGCCAACAGCAACCTCAAGTACTTCCAGTTGCCGCTGAACCGGGTGATCGAGCTCGGGACGCAAGTGGAGATGTGAGCTGATCGGCGAGTTCAAACCCTCGGGCCGGGTAGTTTTGACCGCGGTGTGCCCAGTCCTGCTCTATGCTGAAGCCTTCGTCCATAGGGAGTCTGTGATGAAAGCGACGTTAGAGCGACTGGATAAGTGGTTGCAAGGCAACCTGGACGAAGTACATGCCGACCTGGCGCCAGGCTGCTCGGAGGCCGCGCTGGCCGAGTTCGAAGCGCTGGTAGGACGGGACTTTCCAGAGGGCTTGAAAGCACTCTACCGATGGCATGACGGGCAAAAAGGCAAGGCGAGCACTGGCCCGTTCTTTGGGCTGACTTTCCTGCCTTTGGCAGAGGCCCTTAAACACTGGGCGTCGTGGAAGGACCTGGTCGAGGAGTGGTCTGACGAAGACATGGCGGCGGCTAGCGACTTCTGCACCTCGGCACGGCCCGGCGCCATCAAGCCATCCTATGCCAACCGCTACTGGATTCCGTTTGCCTACGACTATGGCGGCAATCATCTGGGGGTTGACCTGGACCCTGCAGAGCACGGCAGCGTGGGGCAGGTCATCAACTTTGGTCGCGACGAAGAAGAGAAATTCGTGGTGGCCAGTTCTGTGGAGGCCTTTGTGGAGTGGCTGGTCGAACAGTTCGAGACTGGCAATGTGGCGATCAGGGTGGAGGATGATGGGGCGCGCAGCCTGAATACCAAGGTGCCGGAGCTGCATCACTTTCTGGATTCTATGCAGGTGCTGTTTGCCGAGCAGCGGCCGGGCGGGTGATGGGCTAGCGCCTGCCTTGCAATCGCATGTGGGCCAACAAGCGGTCTTGTACGTGGCCACGGTCGCCTCACCAGTCAACCGACTTCCCATCCCAAGCCCAGAACGTCCCACTGTCCTCCGGCCCATGACTGCCCACCAACTGCAAGATGCACTGCGCAGCAAAGGCCGGCTCGAACAGCTTGCCCGGTGCCACGTTGGCCTGGAATGGTCGTGACAGCCGGGTATCGGTGGTACCGGGGTGAATGGCCAGCACCGTCGCCGCCGGGTTCAGCCGCCTGAGTTCGATACTGGCGGTGCGCAGCAACTGGTTGAGCGCCGCCTTGCTGGCCCGGTAGCTGTACCAGCCGCCCAAGCGGTTGTCGCCGATCGACCCGACCCGCGCCGACAGCGCGGCGAAGGTGACGGGTTGGTGGCGGAGCAACGGCAGCAAATGCTTGAGCAGCAGAATCGGGGCGAAGGCATTGGTGGCGAAACTGGCCTGCAGGCTGGCAAGGTCCAGTTGTGCCAGCGACTTCTCTGCCCGTGCCGGTGCGTCGTGCAGTACGCCCAGGGTGCAGAGCACCAGGTGCAGGTGCGGGCAGGTGGCGCTCACTTGCCGTGCCAGGTTTTCCAGCGCGTGTTCGTCACGGGCGTCGCAGTCGATGCGGGTCAGGCGTTGGCCGTGTTGCCGGGCCAGGGCTGCCAGCTCCGGTGATTGGTTTGCCTGGCGCGAAACGGCAAAGACTTGCACGACGTCATCGCGTGCCAGCAACTGCGTGCACAGCGCCAGGCCGATGCCTTGGCTGGCGCCGCAGACCAGGGCGTTGGCTGATCCGGGCAGATCGGTGATCAGACTCACAGGAACCTCCGGCTACGTGTGGGCGGTTGAGCCACCCTCGCCATCAAGACTCGCTGGCTGTCCGGCTGCCGTTTTCGAGGATCCTGGGGCCGGCACCTTCCTGGCCCAGCACATCACCCGGGTTGCGCAATGGGCAATCCTCCAGCGACAGGCAACCGCAACCAATGCAATTGTCGAGGCTGTCGCGCAGGGCTTCCAGCGTGCGTATACGTGCGTTCAGGTCCTCTCGCCAGGCCGATGACATTTCACCCCACTGGGCGGCGGTGAGCTTGCTGTTGGGGGCGTAGCGGCCCAGGGCACGCTTGATTTCCTCAAGGGGAATACCCGTGCGCTGCGCCACCTTGATGATGGCGATGGTGCGCAGTACCAGCGCGGGGAAGCGCCGCTGGTTGCCCGCCGTGCGGGTGCTGGCGATCAGCCCCTTGGCCTCGTAGAAGTGCAGCGTGGACACCGGTACGCCGCTGCGTCGGGTGACTTCCCCCACGGTAAGCAAGCGGGTGCTGTCGCTGGTTGTTTTCGCTGCCACGGTTGTTGACCTCAAGTTAAGTTGAGCTCTTATAGTCCCGTCCGATCTTTCCCGCAATCGTTTCCCCTGATGATCGGAGCCATGGATGAACAAGCGGACCATGATGGCCGGGGCCGTGCTGGCCTGTGTGCTGGCCGGTGCATACACCCTCACGCGCAGCGATTCGGCAGCTCCGTCCGCGGCGGCCTGGCCGGCGACCAAGGTTGCCCTGGCCACGGCCGAGCAGGTCGAGTTGGCGCGCCAGCGTTTTGCCTCGGGCGAACTGGAGGCAGTCAATCAGGTGCAGGTGGCGGCGGAGGCAGCGGGGCGGGTCACGCGCATCGCCTTCGAGTCCGGCCAGGCTGTCAGCGCCGGGCAGTTGCTGGTGCAACTCAACGATGCCCCTGAGCAGGCCCTGCGCCTGCAGTTGCGCGCCAAGCTGCGCAATGCCGAAGTGGCGTTGCAGCGTGCGCGCAAGCTGCGGGTGATGAATGCCGTCTCCCAGGAGCTGCTCGACAACGCGGCGACCGTGGTGGATGTAGCCAGCGGCGAGCTGCAGCATGTCGAAGCACTGATCGCGCAGAAGGCCATCCGCGCACCCTTTGCCGGCAGGATCGGCATTCGCCGGGTGCATCAGGGCCAGTACCTGGGAGCCGGCGAGACCATCGCCAGCCTGGCGGATGCCCGCCAGCTGCAGGTCAACTTCTCGCTGGGCGAGGAGGCCACGCCTGCGCTGCGCGTTGGGCAACGGCTGACACTGAGCGTGGATGCTGTGCCGGGGCGTGATTTCCAGGCTCAGGTGGTCGCCGTCGATCCGCTGGTCAGCAAGGCGCGCCTGGTCCAGGTGCAGGCCACCCTGGGCAACCCGGACGGGCAGTTGCAGCCGGGCATGTACACCGGCGTACGCCTGGAGGCGGCGCAGCCGTCAAGGGTGCTGGCCGTGCCGGAAACCGCGATTACCTATACCGCCTACGGACAGACGGTGTTCATCGCCACCCAGGACCCGGTGCATGGCACCCGTGTCAGCCGGGTACGGGTCACCACCGGCGAGCGCTGGCAGGGCCGGGTGGAAATCCTCTCTGGCCTGGCGCCAGGTGACCGGGTGGTGGTTTCCGGCCAGTTGAAGCTGGGCGACGGCATGCAGGTCGAGCCGGTGGCCCAGGACAGCCTCCAGGACGTGCAAGGGAGCCGGCAATCGTGAGGTTCACCGATCACTTCGTACGCCGCCCGGTGCTGGCGCTGGTGGTCAGCAGCCTGATCATCCTGATCGGGCTGTTTGCCATGGGCAAGCTGCCGATCCGCCAGTACCCGCTACTGGCAAGCTCGACCATCACCATCAGCACCGAATACCCCGGTGCCTCCGCCGAGCTGATGCAGGGCTTTGTCACCCAGCCGATCACTCAGGCCGCCTCTTCGGTCGAGGGCGTCGACTACATGACCTCGTCCTCCCAGCAGGGGCGCAGCCTGATCACCCTGCGCATGGTGCTCGACCGTGACCCGGCCCAGGCGTTGGCCGAGACCATGGCCAAGGTCAACCAGGTGCGCTACCGCTTGCCGGAAAAAGCCTATGACCCGGTGGTGGAACTGTCGGCAGGCGACTCGACGGCAGTGGCTTATGTGGGCTTTGCCAGCGACAGCCTGTCGATCCCCGAGCTGAGCGACTACCTGGCGCGGGTGGTCGAGCCGCAGTTTTCTGGCATCGACGGCGTGGCCAAGGTGCAGTCCTTTGGCGGGCGACGCCTGGCCATGCGCCTGTGGCTGGACAGCGAGCGCATGGCCGGGCGTGGGGTGACGGCCGCCGATGTGGCGCAGGCGGTGCGCGCCAACAACTACCAGGCGACGCCGGGGCAGGTGCGCGGGCAGTACGTGCTGGCCGATATCCAGGTCGATACCGACCTGACCCGTATCGAGGGCTTCCGTGACCTGGTCATCCGCAACGATGGCACGGACCTGGTGCGTCTGCGGGATGTGGGGACTGTCGAACTGGACGCGGCGGCCACCCAGACCAGCGCGACCATGGATGGCCGGCCTGCGGTGCACCTGGGCTTGTTCCCCACGCCGTCGGGCAACCCCCTGGTGATCGTCGAAGGTATCCGCCAGTTGCTGCCGCAGATCCAGCAAACCCTGCCGCCCGGGGTGACGGTGGCGCTGGCCTATGAAACCGCGCGCTTCATCGACGCCTCGATCGACGAGGTGCTGCGCACGCTGGTCGAGGCCATGCTGATCGTCGTGCTGGTGATCTGGTTGTGCCTGGGGTCGCTACGCAGCGTGGTGATCGCGGTGGTGGCCATCCCGCTGTCGATGCTCGGGGCGGCGGAGCTGATGCTGTTGTTCGGCTTCAGCTTGAACCTGCTGACCTTGTTGGCCATGGTCCTGGCCATCGGCCTGGTGGTGGACGATGCGATCGTGGTGGTGGAAAACGTGCACCGGCATATCGAAGAAGGCCAGACGCCGGTTGCGGCGGCCTTGGCCGGTGCGCGGGAGATCGCAGGGCCGGTGATCGCCATGACCCTGACCCTGGCGGCCGTGTATGCGCCGATCGGGATGATGGGCGGGTTGACCGGCACACTGTTCCGCGAGTTCGCCCTGACCCTGGCCGGGGCGGTGATGGTGTCCGGTGTGGTGGCATTGACTCTGTCACCGGTGATGAGCTCGCTGCTGTTGCAACCCGCCCGCCGGCACGGGGCGGGCGCGAACCGGGCCGACAGGTTCTTCGCGGTGCTGACCGGGGCCTACTCGCGGGTGCTGGCGTTCACCCTGGCGCGGCGCTGGATCGGCGGTGGGGTGGCGCTGCTGCTGTGCCTGAGCCTGCCCTGGCTGTACCTGATGCCGCAGCGCGAGCTGGCCCCGCCGGAGGACCAGGCGGCGGTACTGACGGCCATCAAGTCGCCGCAACATGCGAGCCTCGACTATGTCGAGCGCTTTGCCCTCAAGCTCGACCAAGTGATGAAGTCGATGGCGGAAACCACCGATACCTGGATCATCAATGGCACGGATGGGCCCGCGGCCAGTTTCGGCGGCATCAACCTCAGTGCCTGGGGCGCACGCGAGCGTTCCGCCGTGGAGGTCCAGGCGCAGTTGCAGCAGGCCGTCGCGGACATCGAGGGCAGCAGCATCTTCGTGTTCCAGGTGGCGTCACTGCCGGGCTCCAGCGGTGGTTTGCCGGTGCAGATGGTGATGCGCAGCGCGCAGGATTACCCGGTGCTGTACCAGACCATGGAAACCTTCAAGCAGCGGGCCCGGGATAGCGGCCTGTTCAGCGTGGTGGACAGCGACCTCGACTACAACAATCCGGTGGTCAAGGTGAGCATCGACCGGGCCAAGGCTGCCAGCCTGGGTATCCGCATGCAGGACATCGGCGAGTCGCTGGGCGTGCTGGTGGGGGAGCAGTACCTCAACCGTTTTGCCTTGCTCGGGCGCTCCTACGATGTGATCGCGCAGAGTGTCCAGGACCAACGCTTGACGCCTGCGGCGTTGAATCGGCAGTACGTGCGGGTCGAAGGGGGAAGCCTGGTGCCGCTGTCCACGGTGGTGAAGTTGGACATCGAGGTTGCGCCGAACCGCCTGCTGCAGTTCGATCAACAGAACGCCAGCACCCTGCAGGCGATCCCCGCTCCCGGTGTCTCGATGGGCAACGCGGTGGCGTTTCTCGAACAGCTCGCCGGCGAGCTGCCGCCGGGCTTCAGCCATGACTGGCAATCGGAGTCACGCCAGTTTGTGCAGGAAGGTTTCGCCTTGATGGGGGCGTTTCTCGCGGCCCTGGTGGTGATCTACCTGGTGCTCGCCGCGCAGTACGAGAGCCTGGTGGATCCGTTGATCATTCTGGTGACCGTGCCGCTATCTATCTGCGGGGCGCTGCTGCCTTTGGCGCTGGGCTGGGCCACGCTCAACATTTACACGCAGATCGGCTTGGTTACCTTGATCGGCCTGATCAGCAAGCACGGCATCTTGATGGTGGAGTTTGCCAACGAGATCCAGGTGCGGGACAACCTCGATCGCGCATCGGCCATCCTCCATGCCGCGAAGATCCGCCTGCGGCCGGTGCTGATGACCACGGCGGCGATGACCTTCGGCGTGATCCCGCTGCTGTTCGCCAGCGGGGCCGGGGCCAACAGCCGCTTTGGACTGGGGGTGGTGATCGTCTGCGGCATGCTGGTTGGCACATTGCTCACTTTGTTCGTATTGCCTGCTGTCTATGCCTGGCTGGCGCGTGATCACCGGGTGACGACGGTGCGCCAGCAGCAGTTGGCAGAGGCGGACCGGCGGCTTGGGGCAGGGGTGAGCGGCGGACCGGCGTTGTGGCAAGCTTCCTTAGAACAGCAGTGCATAAGTAGCGAACAATCATCGTGAATGGGTCTGGCCGCCTGTGATTTTTGACAGTAGTCAGTCGCGCTGCGCACTCAGTACGCTCAAGGTCGAATGCACCGCTCGCAAAGGAGCACGATCATGACAAGGGCTGAGCTTGACAAGTTTGTACAGGTAAAGATCGATGAGAAGGCCAACATCATCCTGGATGAACGGGTGAAGCATGATGATGCCGCATTTGGCGAGTTGAAGATTTATTTCTGTGTGCGGCGAATTATGAACGGCAAGGCGAGTATGGAAGATATCGGTGTGCTGCATGCCGTCAATGACTTGATACAGGCGATGGGTATCCTATCTCCCAACGAGAGCCTTGGTTCGAAGCTAAAACCTCAGTTTCCCGTGCCATGGCTCTATAAAAGGGTATGAGGAGGTGAGTATGAGTGGTGATATTGAGCAACGGGTAAAGGAAATAGTTGCGAAACACCTGGGCGTAACTGAGGAAGAAGTTAGAAGTAATTCCAGTTTTGTCGATGATCTGGGAGCGGACTCGCTAGACAGCGTGGAACTGATGATGGCGGTGGAAGAGGCGTTCGGGTTAAATATTACTGACGAAGACGCTGAGAAGTTAACGACCGTTCAAAAAGTAATTGACCATGTCGCAGAAAATATATCTTGAAACAACGACACAACAGCCGGTTGGAATAAGACTGTGTGAGCCCGTCTCAGAACGCGGCACTCGGGTGCTCGGTCACACATGGAGCCGAGCACCCACCCCGTGATTCAATTGCTGCTGAAACTGGGTGGGCAACCTTTGACTGGCCGGGCGCAGCCTCGGTACTGGGTGGAAAGCGCGGAAGGCGGGCAGCAGAGTAGGGAAGCGGGCGGCCGTGACGGCTGAAGAGCGCTTCAGTTTGTTCCCGTAACCAACTTCAGCCCAGCAACACCAGCGATAATCATCAGCATGCAGAGCAGCCGCAATGGCGTTATTGCCTCGCCCAATATCGCCATGCCGAGGGCTGCGGTGCCTGCTGCGCCGATACCGGTCCAGACCGCATAGCCAGTCCCTACAGGCAACGTACGTAGCGCCAGTGAAAGCAGAAACACGCTCGATATGCCGGCGGCTAAGGCAAACAGGCTAGGCAATAGACGCGTGAATCCTTCAGACCCCTTCAAACAGAAGGCAAATGCAATTTCGAGAACTCCGGCAATTGCCAGTAGTGCCCATGCCATGGGTGACGACTCCGTATCAGGTCTCGCCAGGTGATGTTGGCCGTGCGAGACGTATTGAAGGTGTTGATGTGATGCCCGTTTACACTCGGTTGACGCAATCAGGCGTCGAACGGAACGCCACACCGAACCGGTTGAACGCGTTCATCAAGCCGATGGCGTAGGTCAGGTCCGCCAGCTCCTTGTTGTCGAATTCGGCTGCCGCTTCAACGTAGTCGGCATCGGGAATGCCAGTCTCGGCAACTCGGGTAACGGTTTCGCCCCACGCGAGTGCAATGCGTTCGCGTGACGTGAACATTGAGCCGGCGTCACGCCATACGGGGACCATGAGCAGTTTTTCAACGGTGACACCGAGCTTGAGCAGGTCACGTGAATGCATGTCGATGCAGAACGCACAGCCATTTAGTTGCGAAACCCGCAGGTAGACAAGGTTGACCAGTTCTACAGGCAGGCTGCCTTGTTGCAAGGTGGCGTAAACGTCTGTGAATGCCTTGTAGCCTTCGAAAGCAGCGTTGGAGTAATTGATGCGTTGAATCATTGGAAGACCGTTCGTGGTTGATTGGACGGCTCCATGGTGCGACGACTTGGACCACTGCCAAAGGTCCAAGAAACGGGTCCTGTGTTAGGCCATGACGCCGATGGAAAGCGATGACATGGTCTGGTCAGACTTTGCATTCATGGCTCATCGGTGTGGGGCGTAACAGGTGTAAGGTAGTGGGCCGGGCCTCATCAGGAATACAGACGTGAGAGCAGCCAAAGCCCAGCCTGGCCAGCGCTTGTCCCCGCTCGACCCAAGCTCCAGCGAGCCAATTTACCGGCAGATTTACTGGCGTTTTCGGCATGCGATTACTGACGGCGCACTCAGGCCCGGGCAGCGTGTCCCGGCGGTCCGGGCATTGGCCAAGGAACTCGGGTTGGCGCGCGGCACAGTCGATACCGCTTACTCACTGCTGAGCGCGGAGGGCTATTTCCAGTCGCGTGGCCAGGCCGGCACGGTCGTGGCGCTCGGGCTCAAGGTCAGAACGACGCCCGCACCCGTGCAACCCAGTGATAGCTCGGGTAGTGACATCTCAATTCGGCCCAAGGCATCGATTCTCCCGTTTCAGATGGCGCTGCCCGCACTGGATGCCTTTCCGCGAAAAATCTGGGCGCAGTTGGGGGCGCGTTGTGTGCGAACGACCCGTATCCACGACATGGCCAATCCCTCGGTTTTTGGCCTGGACTCGTTACGTTCGGCGATCGCCAGCTACCTGCAGATTGCGCGAGGGATTACCTGCCTGCCCAGGCAAGTGTTTGTCACTTCGGGCTATCGCACCACCCTGGCGCTGGTCAGCCATGCCTTGCTTGAGCCGGGGGATCAGGTGCTGATTGAAGATCCCGGTTATCCGCCCACGCGTCAGTTGCTGGAGCACATGCACATGCAGATTGCTCCTGTCCCGGTTGACCATGACGGGATGCGGGTAGCCCAGGGTATTGATGCTTGGCCACACGCCCGTGCGGCGGTCGTCACGCCGGCCCATCAAAGCCCGCTCAGCGTTGCGTTGTCACTGCCGCGACGCCTGGAACTGCTGGAGTGGGCAACCCGGCAACAGGCCTGGGTGATCGAGGACGACTACGATGGCGAATACCGTTACATCAGTCGGCCATTGCCCGCGCTCAAGAGCCTGGACCAGGATGGACGGGTGCTCTATACCGGCACGTTCAGCAAAGTCCTGTTCCCCGGTATTCGCCTCTCGTACCTGGTGGTCCCCGCGGCCTTGGTCGAACCTTTCGAACAGGCCAGCCAGACCTTTCTGGGTGGTTGTCCGGAGCTGACTCAGGCCATCGTTGCGACCTTCATGAGCGAAGGTCACTTCGCTCGTCATATCCAGCGCATGCGCAAGCTCTACGGTGAACGGCGCGAGGCAGTGGCGAAGGGGCTCAAGCAGGCCCTGGGTGATCACATCAGCCTCGATGCGCAGCCGGGAGGCATGCATTTGATAATGCGCCTGACACAGCCGCAGTCCGACCGTGCGCTGGCCGAACGCCTGCTGCAAGCGGGGCTGTACGCCGAGGCCCTGAGCGATTGTTGCATCGCCACCCAAAGCCATAGCGGACTGATGCTCGGCTTCGCCAACATCGATTCGCAAGCCAGCGCCGAACAGCTTGGGAAACGCGTTCTGGCGCTGCTCTAGTCAGCTATCGCTACAGGTGGTCATGGCCCAGCCCGAGGGAAGATTCTTGGCTCTTTGTCGCGGGGCCCAGCGACTGCACCATACGGATCCTGTCCTCATCTACACACATGGATCACATGAACATACTGCACGCGCTGGTTTTCCCGTCACCATCGAGTTACAGCCTGAATCGCCTCCAGCAGGAAGCAATACGATGATGAGAGCTCCACTGCGAAGCATTGCGGTATTCACGGGCTCCAACCACGGTTTCAACCCCGCTTATGCTGATAGCGCTCGCGCGTTGGGCCGTGAGATCGCCAGGCGCCGCCTGCGCCTGGTCTACGGTGGCAGCGACAAAGGCCTGATGGGCGTAATAGCCGATAGCGTGCTCGCCGAGGGCGGCGAAGTCGTCGGCATCATCACCCGCTTGTTGTTTGAACTCGGCCATATGCATCAACGACTAACGCGATATGAAGTGACCGATGACATGCGCACGCGCAAAGCCCGCATGAGCGAGTACGCCGATGCATTCATTGCCTTGCCCGGCGGCCTTGGAACCTTCGAGGAGTTGTTTGAAGTGGCAACGCTGACCCAACTTGGCGAGCACCACAAAGGCGTGGCTTGCATGAACATCGAAGGCTTTTTCGAACCGGTGCGCCATCTGTTCGATCATGCCGTGGCGCAAGGATTCATGAAGGCCGAGCACAGTGAGATGCTGATCTATCACACGGATCCATCGGTGTTGATCAACGCACTGGAGCAGTGGCAAGCCCCGACGGTGAACAAATGGATTGGGCCTGCACTCAAGCCAGCCTAGGTCTTGAAATTTTTCAGGGGGCTGGCAATGTTGCTCCCAATTTCGCCAGCCCTCTTTTTAACTTGGCTCAAGCTGGGTTCGGCAGGTTACACAGCGATGAAATGGGCTCTCTACCTGCACAGCTTCGAGCATTAAATGCGGTGTGCCGTGTAAAGTGGCGGCAGTCGACCCGAAGCTGCCGATGAAGCTGGCAGTGATTCTGTAGGAGCGGGCTTGTCCCGCGAAGAGGCCGGCCCGTGAAAAGGAGTAGCCTGGCACGGGCTACGCCCGTGTTCGCGGGGCAAGCCCGCTCCCACAAAGATCACCTTCGTCACGAATGGCCGCGTTGGTTCGTTTAGCGCCTCTGGATCGGGCTGACTATCCTTGTCCTCCCTCACCACCGCGGCACCTGCTTCGCGGGTAAACCCGCTCCCACAGGATGCGCGTCGCGCCAATAGGTAAACCGCAATCACCATGGCTGAGGGCTAACTGGATTCGCCTGCGCGAGATAAGGCATGGAGGACATCCATGGCTTTGGCGGCATCATCCTTGGCTACGAAAATGTGATCATGGTAGAAGGCTGCGATCACGTTGCAACTGATGCCAGCTTTTCCAAGTGCGGTCGCGAATGCGGCCGTCAAACCCACCGCATCAAGCGCCGAGTGGATCGTGAGCGTGATCCAAGCTGCCACAAAACTGTACTCAAGGCCCAGTGCATCAGCGCGTTCGCGCTCAATGATTGCAGTGAGGCCTTCTTTTTCGCGGAAAGTACCAAGCACATCGGTACCCTGAAGCGCGCAAGTGTCCGCCACTGTGCAGAACACAAAGTCGCCTTCATTGAGGATTGGGCTCATGCCGCGGAGCAGAGCTGAGATCGATTTTTCCCCTGACATAAGGTTTCTCCCGTTTGAAAGACGGCAGTGTGCATTTCAGCGGGCCATTAGTTTAATCAATTCTCCTCATTGTTGATTAGTTCTACTTATGCGAGAAAACAAAAAGGAGCACAAATGTGCTCCTCTCGAGTTTCACCAATCCAACCCCTCACTCCGCCATCTGCAACGCCGGCAACTTGACCCGAAACGCCTTGGTAATCCCCAGCAGACACAGGAACCCCAACGCCATCCAGCTCAAGCCGATCATGAACGACATGCTCGACAGGCTGGTCCACAACCAGATGGTGGTCAGAAAGCCCAGCGCCGGAATCGCGCCATACAGCAGCCAGTTGCGGCCCCCGCGCAGTTTCTGGTCCACCAGGTAGTGCTTGACCACCGCCAGGTTCACCGCCGAGAAGGCGAACAGCGCGCCGAAGCTGATCATGTTGGCGACGGTGTCGAGGGTGATGAACAGGGCGATCAGCGACAGCAGGCTGACCAGCATGATCGCGGTGGCGGGCACGCGCTTCTTGGTGACCAGGCGGCCGAACACCTTCGGCAGTGCGCCGTCGCGGCCCATGGCGAACAGCACCCGTGACACGCTGGCCTGGGACACCATCGCCGAAGCGAAGCAGCCGGCCACGTACGTGGCGGTAAAGGCAGTGACCATCAGCTCGCCGCCGACGCGGCGCATCACGTCCAGCGAGGCGGAGTCCGGGTCTTTGAAGATGGCCCACTCGGGGAACACCATCTGCGCACACCACGACACGATCAGGAACAGCAGGCCGCCGACCAGGGTCACCGCCATGATCGCCAGGGGGATGCGGAACTTGGGATTGGCGGTTTCCTCGGCCATGGTCGACACCGCGTCGAAGCCCAGGAACGACAGGCACAGCACCGCCGCGCCGGTCATGATCAGCGGCATGTCGAAGCCTTCATGGTGGAACGGCTTGAGCAGCGAAACCGGCTCGGCCTGGGCGCCCATATTCTGGATCGACAGGCCGACGAAGACCACGATGAATACCAGTTGGGCCACCACCAGCACGCAGTTGACCCGGGTGATGGATTCGATGCCGATCAGGTTGAGGAAGGTCACCAGGGCGATGGAGCCGAGCACCCAGACCCAGGCGTGCACGGCGGGGAAGTACTCGGCCATGTAGATGCCGATCAGCAGGTAGCTGAGCAACGGCAGGAAGATGTAGTCGAGCAGCAAGGTCCAGCCGGCCATGAAGCCGAAGTAGCTGCCGAAGGCCTTGCGGGTGTAGGTGTACACCGAACCGGAGAACGGGTGGGCCTGGACCATGCGGCCGTAGCTGTAGGCGGTCAGCAGCATGGCGGCGAGGGTCAGCAGGTAGGCGGTGGGCAGGTGGCCCTTGGTCATCTGGGTGACCAGGCCGTAGGTGGTGAATACCGCCAGCGGCACCATGTACGCCAGGCCGAACAGCACCAGGGCGGTCAGGCCCATGGACTGCCGGAAACGCCCGCTTGCGCTGGCCTGGGATGGGGAAGGGTGGGCATGAGCATCGGCTGTATTTGTTGTTGTATGCATTGCGAACTCCTGGAAATTGACGACAGGACGCCGCGGTACGCGCGGGGCGCGTACCGTCTGGAGAGCTTTACTTGAGGCGGGGCGGCCGGGGCCGTGCACGTGCACGCAAGCCGCCCACCCTGGTTGGGGTGGGCGGCGGGTTCAGGTCAGAGCTTGCCGACCAGGCGTGCGGTGCGGTCGACGGCGATGCGGGTCTTTTCCACCAGCTCGTCGAGTTCGCTGCGGGTGGCGATCAGGGCCGGGGCCATGATCATGCGGCCAAGGGTGGAGCGAATGATCACGCCTTCTTCGAAACCGAAGGTGCGGCACTGCCAGGCCAGGTCGTTTTCGTTGGCGAAGCGCTTGCGGGTGGCCTTGTCTTCGGCGAACTGCAGGGCGCCCAGCAGGCCGGTGCCCTGGATATCGCCGATCAGCGGGTGGTCGGCGAAGGTTTCGCGCAGCAACTGTTGCAGGTAGGGGCCGGTGTCGTCCTTCACCGTGCCGACGACGCCTTCGTCGCGCAGGGCCTTGAGGTTGGCCACTGCCACCGCAGCGGCCACCGGGTGGCCGGAGTAGGTCAGGCCGTGGGCGAACACGCCGCCGCGCTCCACCAGGGCCTCGGCGATGCGCTTGCTCAGCACCAGGCCGCCCATGGGCACGTAGCCGCTGGTCAGGCCCTTGGCGATGGACAGGGTGTCGGGCTGGAAGCCGAAGTATTCGTGGGCGAACCATTCGCCGGTGCGGCCGAAGCCGCCGATGACTTCGTCGGCGCACAGCAGCACGTCGTACTGGCGGCAGATGCGCTGGATTTCCGGCCAGTAGCTCTCGGGCGGGAAGATCATGCCGCCAGCGCCCTGGAACGGCTCGGCGATGAAGCCGGCGACGTTCTCGGCGCCCAGTTCGAGAATCTTCTCTTCCAGTTGCAGGGCGCAGCGCTTGCCGAACTCGGCCGGGGTCAGCTCGCCGCCGGCGGCGTACCAGTAGGGCTCATCGATGTGGGCGATGTCGGGAATCAGCCCGCCCATCTCGTGCATGAACTTCATGCCGCCCAGGGCGGTGGCCGCCAGGGTCGAGCCGTGGTAGCCGTTCCAGCGGCCGATCATGATCTTCTTCTGCGGCTGGCCGACCACCTGCCAGTAACGGCGCACGGTGCGGATCAGCACCTCGTTGGCCTCGGAGCCGGAGTTGGTGTAGATGGCGTGGCTGTAGTGGCCCGGCAGCAGGCTGAACAGCAGCTCGGACAGCTCGATCACCGCCGGGTGGGTGGTGTGGAAGAACATGTTGTAGTAGGCCAGCTGGTCCATCTGCGCGGCGGCGGCGGCGGTCAGGTCGCGGCGGCCATAGCCAAGCTGGGTGCACCACAGGCCGGACATGCCGTCGAGATAGCGTTTGCCGTCGTTGTCCCACAGGTTCAGGCGCTCACCCCGCACCATCACCCGCGGCCCTTCGGCGTTCAGGGCTTTCTGGTCCAGGAACGCATGGATGTGGTGGGCGGCGTCGGCCTGCTGGTAGTCCTGGGTCTGGCGTTGCGGTGCGAAGGGAGCATTCATGGCTTTTTCTCTTTCTTGGAAGTCGCGCAAGGGGGATGCAATCGGGGGCAGGTCCTCTGCTTGAACGGGCGCCGGTCCTGGGCCCTGGGGTTGGAGAAATGCTCCCACACCCGCGCAATCGCCGAAATCACCCGTTTTGGTGAGTGGCGCGTGTTCCAAGGGGATAGCAAAAGGGCCGCTGAGCGGCCCTTGGTTGTTAGTGAGTGAACGCCTTCAAACTGCCCTTGCGGCTGGCTTCATAGGCTTCGCGCTCCATGGGCTGGGCCTGCGGATTGCCCAGATCCTCCATGGCCAGGCGGTGCGTCTCTGGCGCCAGGTACGCGGCAAAGGCGCACACGCAGGTAATGAAGAACGCCAAGCCACCGACCACCATCGGGATGTTGTCCGAGCCCGGTGGCGCCACCATGGCGAACAGCGCCGGCAGCATGGCGGTGAGCATGGTGCCGATGTTCTGCGCGATGGCCATGGCCGAAACCCGGTAGCGGGTCTGGAACAGCTCTGGGTAGAAGCTTGGGAACACTGCGTTGTAGCCCTGGTAGACCATGCCCCACATGACGATCGAGGCGACGAACGCCAGCGGCACGTTCTGGATGCTGATCGCGTACAGGTAGACGAAGGCCAGCAGGCCCGAGCCCAGGCAACCGGCGATCATGGTCGGGCGGCGGCCGATCTTGTCGGAAAGGTTGCCGACGAAGGGGATCACCAGCACCGCGACGATGTTGCCCACCACCGGGATCCACAGGTACACGCTCTTGTCGAAGCCGATGCCGTAGGCCGGCTGCACCGCGTAGGCCGCGCCGAAGATGGTGGCGACCACCGGGATCACGTTCATCAGGGCCATGAACATCACCAGCACCATGTGCTTCCAGCTGTGGCGGAAGGCTTCGCTGATTGGCGACTTGGCCACCTTGTCCTGTTTTTCTTCCTGGACGAAGGCCGGGGTCTCATGCACCTCTTTGCGGATGATGAAACCGGCGATCAGCACCACGGCGCTCATCAGGAACGGAATGCGCCAGCCCCACTCGTTGAACGCGTCGCTGGGCATGAAGTAGGCCAGTGGCAGGAACACCGCCGCCGCCATTACCTGGCCGGCCTGCACGCCCTGCAGGGTAAAACTTGCGTAGTAGCCGCGGCGGCCGAAGGGGGCGTGCTCCATGATCATCGAACTGGCCCCGGAGATCTCGCCGGCCACGGCGAAGCCCTGCACCAGGCGCAGCACCACCAGCAGCGCCGGGGCGAGCAGGCCGATGTCGTGGTAGGTGGGCAGCAGGCCCACGGCCATGGTCGACAGGCCCATCAGGAACATGCACAGCAGCAGCACGTTCTTGCGCCCACGGGTATCACCCCAGTGGCCGAGCACGAAGGCACCCACCGGGCGCGCCAGGTAGCCCACGCCGTAGGTGGCCAGCGAGGCGATGATGGCCATCTTCGGGTCGGTGTTGGGGAAGAAAATCTGCGGGAAGATCAGCGCCGCGGCCTGGGCATAGATGAAGAAGTCGTAGTACTCGAGGGCAGAGCCGATCCATCCGCTGGCGGTGGCTTTCTTGGCTTGGGAACTTGAGTGGGCCATGTTGTCTCCGTTGTTCTTGTCAGGGGCCGGTGGTCAGCGCGCGCGGGGCACGGCAACGGGGCTATGGGGAGAAGACGAACGAGGCGATGCGGGTCGCAGGGCGAGGAAGCTGAGCATAGGTCGGTACCCGTTTTATTGAACTTATTATGTGGTGACGTTGGGCTGTACAGCGCAGGTTCCGCCGAACGACCGGCGTGGCAGCAAGAAAGGCCGGCGGGCCTGCGACTGGTGTTCATGGTTGTTCACGGGGCGGGGTGAATCAATTCGTCGAAACGGGTTTTGTTCGGTAATCGAACAAAAACTAACTGTTTCGTACAAAGTGCATTGCCGGGGCGACTTTACCTGCGAATAATCGATCGTGCCAGCTGATCGCGGGGCAAGTCGCATCGGCGCACCGCCGCTCCCACGCCACCGCTTCAACTGCGTGGGAGCGGGCTTGCCCCGCGATGAGTTCAATTCACCCCGCCAATAACAAGGAACACCCGCCATGCAGCGTTCGATCGCCACCGTGTCCCTCAGCGGCACCCTGCCAGAGAAACTCGAAGCCATCGCCGCCGCGGGCTTCGACGGCGTCGAGATCTTCGAAAACGACCTGCTGTATTACGCCGGCAGCCCCCGTGAAATCCGCCAGATGTGCGCCGACCTGGGGCTGGCCATCACCCTGTTCCAGCCATTTCGCGACTTCGAGGGCTGCCGTCGCGACCGCTTGCACAAGAACCTCGACCGCGCCGAACGCAAGTTCGACCTGATGCAGGAGCTGGGCACCGACCTGGTGCTGGTATGCAGCAACGTGCAGCCCGATGCCCTGGGCGATGAGCAACTGCTGGTGGACGACCTGCGCCTGCTGGCCGAGCACGCCGGTGACCGTGGCCTGCGCATCGGCTACGAGGCCTTGGCCTGGGGCCGCCACGTCAACACCTACCAGCAGGTGTGGAACCTGGTGCGCCAGGCCGACCACCCGGCGCTGGGGGTGATCCTCGACAGCTTCCACACCCTGTCGCTCAAGGGCGACCCGAGCGCCATCCGTGACATCCCGGGCGACAAGATCTTTTTCGTGCAGATGGCCGATGCGCCGATCCTGGCCATGGACGTGCTGGAGTGGAGCCGGCATTTCCGCTGTTTCCCGGGGCAGGGCGAGATGGACCTGGCCGGTTTCCTCGCGCCGATCCTGGCCACGGGATACCGTGGGCCGTTGTCGCTGGAGGTGTTCAACGATGGTTTTCGCGCCGCGCCCCCTCGGCAGAATGCCGCCGATGGCCTGCGCTCGCTGCTGTACCTGGAAGAAAAGACCCGCCTGCAGCTGGCGCGTGAGGCTCGGGCCGTCGAACCGGGCGTGCTGTTTGCGCCGCCTGCCGCCAGCGCCTACGACGGCGTGGAGTTTCTTGAGTTTGCGGTCGACGAGGCGGTCGGCGCGCGCCTGGGCGTGTGGCTCAAGCGCCTGGGCTTCGCCGAGGCCGGCGCGCATCGCAGCAAGGCCGTGCGCCTGCTGCGCCAGGGCGATATCAATATCGTGCTCAATGCCGAACCCTATTCGTTCGCCCACAACTTCTTCGAGGCCCACGGCCCGTCGCTGTGCGCCACCGCGTTGCGGGTGAAGGACGGCCAGGCGGCGCTGCATCGCGCCACCGCCTACCGCGGCCAGCCGTTCCGTGGCCTGGTCGGCCCCAACGAGCGGGAGATCCCGTCCGTGCGGGCGCCGGATGGCAGCCTGCTGTACCTGGTAGAGCCCGAAGGCGCAGGCCTGAGCATCTACGATACCGACTTTTGCCTGGAGCAGGGCGTCAGCGCCAGCGGCGGCCTGCAGCGCATCGACCATATGGCCCTGGCGCTGCCCGCCGAGGCGCTGGACAGCTGGGTGCTGTTCTACAAGAGCGTGTTCGATTTCACCGCCGATGACGAGGTGGTACTGCCTGACCCCTATGGCCTGGTCAAGAGCCGCGCCCTGCGCAGCCACTGCGGCACTTTGCGTGTGCCGCTGAACATCTCCGAGAACCGCAATACCGCCATCGCCCATGCGCTGAACAGTTATCGCGGTTCGGGTGTGCACCATATCGCCTTCGACTGCGACGACATCTTCCGCGAAGTGGCCCGGGCCAAGGAGGCCGGGGTGCCGTTGCTGGAGATCCCGCTGAACTACTACGACGACCTGGCGGCGCGCTTCGATTTCGACGATGAGTTCCTGAGTGAACTGGCGTACTACAACGTGCTGTACGACCGCGATGCCCAGGGCGGCGAGCTGTTCCACGTGTACACCGAGCCGTTCGAAGGGCGGTTCTTCTTCGAGATCCTGCAGCGCAAGGGTGGCTATGCCGGCTACGGCGCGGCCAATGTGGCGGTGCGCTTGGCCGCGATGGCCAAGGCGCGTAGCGGGGCAGGGCGCAAGCCGGTGTTGTGAAGCATCGCGGGGCAAGCCCGCTCCCACGCCACTGTCTCAACTGCGTGGGAGCGGGCTTGCCCCGCGATGAGGCCTGATGGGTCAAACCTGACCACCCGACCAACAGCGCGCTTCCCTGCGCCGCTCGGCTCACGGATAATCCGGCGGATTCCTACAATGAGCCTGTGAGTCGGTATGAGTGATTCGGTAGTCCAGCCAGAAGCCGAAGGGGTGCGCAAAACGCGCAAGAACAACCCGGAGAAGACCCGCGAGAACATTCTCCAGGCCGCCATCACCGAGTTCGTCCAGCAAGGCCTGGCCGGCGCGCGGGTGGACGCCATCGCCGAGCGCACCGCCACTTCCAAGCGCATGATCTACTACTACTTCGGCAGCAAGGAGCAGCTGTACGTCGAGTGCCTGGTCAAGCTCTACGGCGATATCCGCAAGACCGAGCACAGCCTCGACCTGGAGTCGTTGGAGCCTGAGCAGGCGATCCAGCGCCTGGTGGAGTTCACCTTCGATCACCACGCCAACAACGTCGATTTCGTGCGCATTGTCTGCACCGAGAACATTCACTACGGCGAGTACGTCAAGCAGTCGCCGGTGATCCGTGAGATGAGCAGCATGGTGCTCGATGCGCTGGGCAAGATCCTCGCCCGTGGCGTGCGCGAAGGCGTGTTCCGCCCGGGGATCGAGGTGATCGACCTGCACATGCTGATGAGTTCGTTCTGCTTCTACCGGGTGTCCAACCGTCACACCTTTGGCGATATCTTCCAGATCGACCTGTCGGACGAGCAGGTCAAGCAGCGCCACAAGCAGGTGATCTGCGAGGCGGTGATGCGCTACATCAAGGCTTGATCGCGTAACGCCCATCGCGGGGCAAGCCCGCTCCCACACCAGCCAAGACAGCGTGGGAGCGGGCTTGCCCCGCGATGGTTCCTCATTCAAAACTGGCGAAATGCGCCTGCATGCGCTCGGCATCGGCCGTGCGCCCGCTGAACAGTTCGAACGCCTTCACCGCCTGGAACACCGCCATGGTGCCGCCATCCAGCGTGCGGCAGCCCAGGGCCCGGGCATGGCGCAGCAGTTCCGTCTCCAGCGGGAAATAGATGATCTCCGCCACCCACAGCCGGGCATGCAGCAGCGTGGCCGGCAGGGGCATGCCCGGCAGCTTGGTCATGCCCACCGGCGTGGTGTTGACCAGGCCATCGGCCTCGGCCACTGCGCAGGCCAAGTCGCTGCCGAGGACGGCGCGGCCGGCGCCGAAGCGTTGGGTAAGGTTGTCCACCAGCGCCTGGCCCCGGGCAGCGTCCACCTCGAACAGCACCAGCCGCTCGACCCCTTCGGCCAGCAGCGCATGGGCCACCGCCGAGCCCGCACCACCGGCGCCCAGTTGTACCACCAAGCGTTTGGCTACATCCGGAAGACCGCGCCGCAGGCCCTCGGCGAAGCCCAGGCAGTCGGTGTTGTGGCCGACCCTCTTGCCGTCACGCAGCACCACGGTGTTCACCGCGCCGATACCCCTTGCCTCGTCCGACAGTTCGTCGAGCAAGGGCAGGATCGCCTGCTTGAACGGGAAGGTGATGTTGAGCCCGGTGAAGCCGGTGCGTTCGGCCGCATCCAGCAGCTGGGGCAGGGCGCTGTCGTCCACGCCCAGTCGGTCGGCGTCGATCAGCCGGTACAGGTAGCGCAGCGCCTGGGCATCGCCTTCGTGTTCGTGCAGCGCCGGGGTGCGCGAGGCCTGGATGCCACGGCCGATCAGGCCGGCGAGGATGCCTGGAGTGCTCATGCCTGCTCCTTGAAGTGCGCGCCGAAGTACGCCAGGGCCATCTTGTAGCCTTGGCTGCCGAGGCCACAGATCACGCCGACGGCGATGCTGGAGACGAACGACAGGTGACGGAACGGTTCGCGCTTGTGCACGTTGGACAGGTGCACTTCGATCACCGGCAGTTCGCTGGCGATCAGCGCGTCGCGGATGGCGACCGAGGTGTGGGTCCAGGCGGCGGGGTTGATCAGGATGCCGTGGCAGCGGCCACGGGCGGCGTGGATCCAGTCGAGCAGTTCGCCTTCGTGGTTGGTCTGGCGAAATTCCAGCTCCAGGCCCAGTTCAGCGGCACTGGTGGCGCACAGGTTGGCCAGGTCGGCCAGGGTTTCGTGGCCATACTGGGCCGGTTCGCGGGTGCCCAGCAGGTTCAGGTTGGGGCCGTTGAGCACGAGGATTCGGGGTGTCATGGCGGGGTATCGCTTTGTTGTTTTTGGATACCTTGAGTTTTGTACTACCCGGTTAGTTTCGTCAAATGGCTGGTTTGGAAAATGGGCGATTATCGGACTGGGTGGGGCTGGAATGGGTTCGCCGGGGTTTTTGCTGCGCCTATGAGATCGAGCGCTGCAAGGCTGTCGCCCTACACCTGGTGGCCCACCTACGATCCAGGCCAGGCCCCCCGAAATTACAAAATTGTAATCTTCACGCCACCCCCCCGATAACCACCGCTCCCTACAGTCCCTCGCCAACGTATTCCGCCGCGCGTCGACGAGGACTCAAGCCGTGCCCATCCCCCGCAAGATCGCCTTGCTCTGCCTGTTGCTGGCCGGCCCAGCCAGCGCCCAGGGCCTGAGCCTGGACCAGGCGCTCGCCGCCGCCTTCGCCGAAAACCCCGAACTCGCCGCCGCCGGCCGCGAGATCGGCATTGCCGAGGGCGAGCGCCGCCAGGCCGGGCTGATCCCCAACCCAGAGCTGTCCTGGGAGGTCGAGGACACCCGCCGCGATACCAGCACCACAACCGTCACCCTGAGCCAACCGCTGGAACTGGGCGGCAAGCGCGGGGCGCGCATCGACGTGGCCGAGGCCGGCCAGACGGTCGCCCAACTGGAACTTGAGCGCCAGCGCAATGGCCTGCGCGCCGACGTGATCCAGGCCTTCCACGCCGCCCTGCGCGCACAGACCGCGCTAGAGCTGGCGCAGCAGTCCCAAACCCTGACCGAGCGCGGGCTGCGGGTGGTGCAAGGGCGGGTCAAGGCCGGCCAGTCGTCACCGGTCGAGGCCACCCGCGCCCAGGTGCAGTTGGCCCAGGCCGAGGCGGCGGTGCGCCGTGCCCGTACCGAGCGCAGCGTGGCCTGGCAGTCTCTGGCGCGGCTGACCGGCAGCGCCCAGGCAGGCTTCGACAGCCTCGACGGCACCACCCTGTCACCCGGCCCGGCACCCCAGGCCGAGCAGTTGCTGGGCAAGGTCGAGCAAACCGCCGACTGGCGCCTGGCCGCGGCGCAGATCGAGCGCGGCGAGGCCAGCCTGGGCTCGGAGAAGGCCAAGCGCATCCCCGACCTGACCGTCAGCGTCGGCAGCCAGTACAGCCGCGAGGACCGTGAGCGGGTCAATGTGGTGGGGCTGTCGATGCCGCTGCCGCTGTTCGACCGTAACCAGGGCAACGTGCTGGCCGCTTCGCGCCGCGCCGACCAGGCCCGCGACCTGCGCAATGCCGTGGAGCTGCGCCTGCGCAGCGATACCCGCAGTGCCCTCGACCAGTGGGCCACGGCCATGGGCGAGGTGCAGGCCTACGACCGCACCATCCTGCCGGCGGCGCAGCAGGCGGTGGACACCGCGACCCGAGGCTTCGAAATGGGCAAGTTCGCGTTTCTCGATGTGCTCGACGCCCAGCGCACCTTGATCGAGGCGCGCGGGTTGTACCTCAAGGCGCTGGCCTCGGCCACCGATGCCCGGGCCCAGGTGGAGCGCATCTACGGCGAGCTTTGAGCCGCAGCCCATCGCGGGGCAAGCCCGCTCCCACGCAAGACAGCAGCGTGGGAGCGGGCTTGCCCCGCGATGGGCCCGAATTGCAACTGACGATTTCCCCCAGCAGGAGCCTCCATGACCAACCCCCGCAAACTCGCGATCCTCGCCGCAGCCCTGGCCGCCCTCGGCCTCGGCGGCCTGGCCTGGACCGGCACCCTCGGCCAGGCCTCCAGCAGCCAGGCCCAGCACGATGACCATGGCGAAGAAGACCACGGCCATGCCGAAGCAAAGGACGATGGCCACGGCCATGGTGCGTCCGAAGGTGAAAGCCACGCCGAAGAAGAGGGCCAGTTGCACCTCAGCGCCGAACAGATCCAAGCCGCCGGCGTGCAGTTGGTCACCGCAGGCCCGCAAACCCTGGGCACCGCCATCAGCTTCCCCGGCGAGATCCGCTTCGACGAAGACCGCACCGCCCACGTGGTCCCCCGGGTACCCGGCGTGGTCGAGTCGGTGCATGCCGACCTCGGTCAGGCGGTCAAGCGCGGCCAGGTGCTGGCGGTGATCGCCAGTCAGCAGATCTCCGAGCTGCGCAGCGAGCAGCAGGCGGCCCAGCGCCGTCTGGAACTGGCACGCCTGACCTTCGAGCGCGAAAAGCAGCTGTGGCAGGAGCGCATCAGCGCCGAGCAGGACTACCTGCAGGCCCGCCAGGCCCTGCAGGAGGCCGAGATCGCCGCCGCCAACGCCGGGCAGAAGGTCGCCGCCGTGGCGCCGGCCGGCAAGGGCAACCGCTATGAGCTGCGCGCGCCGTTCGATGCGGTGGTGGTGGAGAAACACCTGACCGTGGGCGAAGTGGTGGACGAGACCAGCAACGCCTTCACCCTGTCTGACCTGAGCCGAGTCTGGGCCACCTTTGCCGTGGCCCCGCGCGACCTGGACAAAGTGGTCAGCGGCCGTGGCGTGACCGTCAGCGCACCGGACCTCGGCGCCCAGGTGCAAGGCAAGGTCAACTACGTCGGCAGCCTGCTGGGCGAGCAGAACCGCGCCGCCACCGTACGCGCTACCCTGGCCAACCCCAATGGCGCCTGGCGCCCGGGGTTGTTCGTCAACATCGCCGTCACCGTCGAGCGTTTCGACGCGGCCGTGGTGGTGCCTGAAGCGGCCCTGCAAACCTGGGAAGAGCAGACCGTGGTGTTCGCTCGTACCGAGGAAGGCTTCGAGGCCCGCCCGGTAAAACCAGGCCGTCGCGATGGCGGCCAGGTGGAGATCCACGAAGGGCTCGCCGCCGGTACCCAGGTGGCTGCCGCCGGCAGCTTCGTCCTCAAGTCCGAGCTGGGTAAAGGCTCGGCCGAACACAGCCACTGACCGGGAACGCCTGACATGTTCGAACGCCTGATCCAGTTCGCCATCGAGCAACGCCTGGTGGTGATGCTCGCCGTGGTGCTGATGGCCGCCGTGGGCATCCACAGCTACCAGAAACTGCCCATCGACGCGGTGCCCGACATCACCAACGTCCAGGTGCAGATCAACACCGCCGCGCCAGGTTACTCACCGCTGGAAACCGAGCAGCGCATCACCTTCGCCATCGAAACCGCCATGGCCGGCCTGCCGGGCCTCAAGCAGACCCGCTCGCTGTCGCGCTCGGGGTTGTCGCAGGTGACGGTGATCTTCGATGACAGCACCGATATCTTCTTCGCCCGCCAGCTAGTCAACGAGCGCCTGCAGGTGGCGCGTGAGCAACTGCCCGAAGGCATCGAGGCAGCCATGGGGCCGATTTCCACCGGCCTGGGCGAGATATTCTTGTGGACCGTGGAGGCCAAGGACGGCGCGCTGAAGGACGACGGCACGCCCTATACCGCCACCGACCTGCGGGTGATTCAGGACTGGATCATCAAGCCGCAGCTGCGCAACGTGCCGGGCGTGGCCGAGGTGAACAGCATCGGCGGCCATGCCAAGCAGTACCTGATCGCGCCGGAGCCCAAGCGCCTGGCGGCCTACAAACTCACCCTCAACGACCTGATCGCGGCACTGGAGCGCAACAACGCCAACGTCGGCGCCGGCTACATCGAGCGCAACGGCGAACAGCTGCTGATCCGTGCGCCGGGCCAGGTGGCTTCGGCCGAGGACATCGCCAACATCGTCATTTCCAGTGTCGATGGCACGCCGATCCGCGTCAGCCATGTGGCCGAGGTGGGCCTGGGCCAGGAGCTGCGCTCGGGCGCGGCCACCGAGAACGGCCGTGAGGTGGTCTTGGGCACGGTGTTCATGCTGATCGGCGAGAACAGCCGCACCGTGTCCCAGGCCGTGGCCGCCAAGCTGGAGGAGATCAACCGCAGCCTGCCCAAGGGCGTGGTGGCGGTTACCGTGTACGACCGCACCAACCTGGTCGAAAAAGCCATCGCCACGGTGAAGAAGAACCTGATCGAAGGCGCGATCCTGGTGATCGCCGTGCTGTTCCTGTTCCTGGGCAACATCCGCGCGGCGCTGATCACCGCCATGGTGATCCCGCTGTCGATGCTGTTCACCTTCACCGGCATGTTCAGCAACAAGGTCAGCGCCAACCTGATGAGCCTCGGCGCCCTGGACTTCGGCATCATCGTCGACGGCGCGGTGGTGATCGTCGAGAACGCCATTCGCCGCCTGGCCCACGCCCAGCAGCGCCATGGCCGCATCCTGACCCGTGCCGAGCGCTTCCATGAAGTGTTCGCCGCCGCCCGCGAGGCGCGTCGGCCGCTGATCTACGGGCAGTTGATCATCATGGTGGTGTACCTGCCGATCTTTGCCCTGACCGGGGTCGAGGGCAAGATGTTCCACCCCATGGCCTTCACCGTGGTGCTGGCGCTGCTGGGGGCGATGATCCTCTCGGTGACCTTCGTGCCGGCGGCCATCGCGCTGTTCGTTACCGGCAAGGTCAAGGAAGAGGAGGGCGTGGTGATGCGCGCCGCGCGCCGCCGCTATGCCCCGGTGCTGGACTGGGTGCTGGGTCGGCGCAACCTGGCCTTTGCCGGCGCCGCCACCCTGGTGCTGCTGTCGGGCGTGCTGGCCAACCGTATGGGCAGCGAGTTCATCCCCAGCCTCAGCGAGGGCGATTTCGCCCTGCAGGCCCTGCGTGTGCCGGGCACCAGCCTGTCGCAGTCGGTGGACATGCAGCAGCGCCTGGAAAAAACCATCATCGAGCGGGTACCGGAAGTGGAGCGGGTGTTCGCCCGTACCGGTACCGCGGAAATCGCCTCCGACCCGATGCCGCCGAACATCTCCGATGCCTACGTGATGCTCAAGCCGCGCGAGCAATGGCAAGACCCGGGCAAACCGCGGGATGAGCTGATCGCCGAAGTGCAACGCGCCGCAGCCAGCGTGCCGGGTAGCAACTACGAGCTGTCGCAGCCGATCCAGCTGCGCTTCAACGAGCTGATCTCCGGGGTGCGCAGCGATGTCGCGGTGAAGGTGTTCGGTGACGACATGGAAGTGCTCAACCGCACTGCCGCGCAGATCGCCGCCGGCCTGCAGCAGGTGCCGGGGGCCTCGGAAGTGAAGGTCGAGCAGACCACCGGCCTGCCGGTGCTGACCATCGACATCGACCGCGACAAGGCCGCACGTTACGGCCTGAACGTGGGCGACGTGCAGGACGCCATCGCCATCGCCGTGGGCGGGCGCAGCGCCGGCACCCTGTACGAGGGCGACCGCCGCTTCGACATGGTGGTGCGCCTGCCCGAAGCCCTGCGCACCGATGTCGACGGGCTGTCCAGCCTGTTGATCCCGGTGCCCGCCAGTGCCGCCAGCGGCGCCACGCAGATCGGCTTCATCCCGTTGTCCCAGGTGGCCACCTTGAACCTGCAACTGGGCCCCAACCAGATCAGCCGCGAGGACGGCAAGCGGGTGGTGGTGGTCAGCGCCAACGTGCGCGGCCGTGACCTTGGCTCGTTCGTCGAAGAGGCGTCGCAGGCGCTGATCGACAAGGTGCAGATCCCGCCGGGCTACTGGACCCGCTGGGGCGGCCAGTTCGAACAGTTGCAGTCGGCCGCCGAGCGCCTGCGGGTGGTGGTGCCGGTGTCGTTGCTGCTGGTGATGGCGTTGCTGTTGATGATGTTCAACAACCTCAAGGACGGCCTGCTGGTGTTCACCGGTATCCCGTTCGCCCTTACGGGCGGCGTGTTGGCGCTGTGGCTGCGGGATATCCCGCTGTCGATCTCGGCGGGGGTGGGGTTCATCGCACTGTCGGGGGTGGCAGTGCTCAATGGCCTGGTGATGATCGCCTTCATCCGTAACCTGCGCGAAGAGGGCCGAGGGCTGCGTGCGGCGGTCGAGGAGGGCGCGCTGACCCGCCTGCGCCCGGTGCTGATGACCGCACTGGTGGCGTCGCTGGGGTTCATCCCCATGGCCTTGGCCACCGGCACTGGCGCCGAGGTGCAACGGCCGCTGGCGACCGTGGTGATTGGCGGCATCCTGTCGTCCACCGCGCTGACCTTGTTGGTGCTGCCAGCGTTGTACCAGTGGGCGCATCGGCGGGATGAGGAGGTCGAGGTTCGATCCTGACGAGGGCTCGCCATTAGGTTGGGCAGCGCGCATGATGACCCCTCGTCGCCGGTTTGCCGGCCCATAGGCACAGCGCAGTTTTTGAGGGGCTTGTGGGGCAACCGTCTGGTGTTGCCCTCAAGGCCCGATCGCTGGCAAGCCAGCTCCCACAGGTACAGCGCCAATCCCCTGTGGGAGCTGGCTTGCCAGCGATTGGGCCACGCAACAGCCCCGAAGGCTGCCTGTCAGGACTTATCGACCTCCCATGACCCGCCTTTCTTCTATCCACGCCGTCCGCCGCGCCCTGCGCCCGGGCGGTGTGCACCTGCTCTGGCTGCGCTACCAGCCGCCCTATCACTGGCCCTCGACCCAGGCGTTCCTGGCTGCGCGCTGCATCCCCGGTATCGAAACCTTCATAGATGGCGTGTACCGGCGCAGTTTCGTCCATTGCGGGCGGCAGGGCGTGCTGGAAGCGACCCCGGTAGCAGGCCCCTGGCTGCAGGTACGTCTGCATCACGTAGCGCCGGCGCTGTTGCCGGGGTTGATCGCACGCCTGCGCCGGGTCTACGACCTGGATGCGTGTCCTGCACAAATCGTCGCCGGGCTGGCCGGTGATGCGCTGATGGCCGGGCTGCTCGCCGCGCGCCCCGGTTTGCGAGTACCCCAGGGCTGGGATGCGTTCGAACAGGCCATGCGCACGGTGCTCGGCCAGCAGATCAGCGTGGCCGGGGCGATGACTTTGGCCGGGCGCCTGGTGGCGCGGCATGGGGCGTTGCTGCAGGTGAAGGCGGCGGCGCTGAGCCATGTATTTCCATCGGCCATGGCCGTGGCAGCGGCTGAACTCGAAGGGCTGGGTATGCCACGGGCGCGGGCGGCAACCCTCGGCACCCTGGCCAGGGCGTTGCTCGAGCAGCCTAACCTGCTGCACCCTGGGCAAACCCTGGACGCGGTGCTCGCACGTTTGTGCAGCTTGAAGGGCATCGGCCCGTGGAGTGCCCACTACCTGGCCCTGCGCCAGGTGGGGGCCAAAGATGCTTTGCCGTTGGGCGATGTGGCACTGGTCAAGGCCCTGCGCCTGCTGGAGGGGCCGCAGGCGCTGCTGGCCGAGCGGGCCTTGGCCTGGCGGCCATGGCGCGCTTATGCGGCGCAGCACCTGTGGGCATCGTTGGCGCTCACTGGCCCGACTGGCGCCAGCTGACTTCGCTGATGCCGTAGCGCTCGGCCATCGGCCGGCTGACTTTGCGGATCTTCTCGCGGTCGTAGCGACCGATACGACCCACACCGGCATCGCAACTGGCCCAGTGCCAGGCCTCGGCGTTGTCCATCCGCTCGGCGCGGATGATGAACGTCTTGTGCTGGCCGTGCAGTGCGTAGTCGATCACGTAGAGTTTGGCGTCGATCATCGGGGTTCCTTTGGTCAAGCGGGTCCATGCCTGATTGTGGGAGCCGCCCCAGGGCGGAAAAGTTTTACCCGATGCGGGTGACTGGGGACGAACGGTCATGTGCCTGCCATCTGTCGCCAAGTTGCCGTCATTGATCGAACCCTGCCTGCAGGGTGGTTTTCTTCCACTAAGGTGCTAGAGGATCTTGCGCGTCATCATTGCCCGGGCGAATGGACCAACCCCAGGGCATGGGCAATATCAATTGGCACTGCGCCGGTTTACGGCGTAACCACACACAACAGGCCATCCAGCATAGAGAGGGTCGTACCATGTCGTTGATAGGCGTTTCGATGCTTGAGATGCGGCAAATGATCGAACAGGGCTGCCTGCCCGATCACTGTGAGGTGAGCTGCCCGGACGGCGAACACCTCACCATCCGCCTGAGCCAGGGCGACAACCTGGGAGAGTGCTTCACCACCGAGGTGTCGGTGGCCAGCCTCAACAGTTGCCGTGACCTGGTGGCGCTGGTGGCGCAGCTCAAACAGCACCACCACGCGCAAGCGCAGACGTTCAAGGCTATCGCCTGAGGGCGTCGTGCCCGGTCGGCCCAGGTGTGCTGACCGGGCGCTGTTCAGGCGGTTTCGCCGCCATTGAACAACGCCTTATTGCAACTCGAGCAGCAGATTCAACCCACCATCACCGCACCGACCTTGCTCGCGGACCACGCCGCGGTAGTTGCGGCCATCCCAGACAAACGCCACGCTGTGGGCGCGCTCGACCTTGTCCGGCAGCGGCGGGCAGATATGCAGGCGCAACGCAGGGCGGCCTTGCAGGGTGAGGGCGGCGAGTTGTGCCTGGCATTCGACGCTCGAGGCCACCGGGCCGAACAGGGTGTCGCGGACGTAATCCAGTTGCAGGCAGGCATTGGGTGCGCGGCAGGGCATCTTCATGGCGCTGCGGGAGAGCAAGTGAGCATGGCAGGGCTCCTGGCGAAAGATGGCGAGGCATCAAACGTTGGAGGCCAGAAAGGGGGCGATGTTCAAACCATGACGAGGGAAATTTTGCCGTTGTCGATCCCTCTGTGGGAGCGGGTTTACCGGAGTGCCGGACCACCGCGAAGCAGGCGGCGCGGTGGATGGCACCGGCTGCGCCGGTGTTCGCGGGCAAGCCCGCTCCCACAGGGACTGCGCCAGATTTTAG
>NZ_VZZR01000125.1:0-11004 GCF_009650555.1 Pseudomonas sp. EMN2 | reverse complement strand
GCTCCCACAGGGCTCGCGCAGTTGCTCCCACGCCGTAAGGGTCGATGCAGTTTTTCTCAACGGTCACTGCAGAAAACAGCGTTTTTTCTGCTCACTCCCCTCCGCTACCCTGTGCCGGTACCCGACCACGGACTGCCGACCATGCTCCACCTGCTGCTGACTACCCTCGTCCCGATCATCCTGCTCATCGCCCTGGGCACCTGGCTGCGGGTGCGCGGTTTTCTCGCCGAAACCTTCTGGCCCGGCGCCGAGCGCCTCAGCTACTACGTGCTGCTGCCGTCGCTGTTCCTGCACGGCCTGGCCACCGCCAACCTCGACGGCGTGCCGGTACTGGGCATGGTCGGCGTGCTGATGCTCTCGACCCTGCTCGGCGCCCTGCTGCTGGTGCTGTACCAGGGCGCAGCCAGCCATGACGGCGCCGACTTCACCTCGGTGTTCCAGGGCGGCGTGCGCTTCAACAACTACATCGGCGCCACCTTGGCCGCCGGGATCTACGGCAGTGCCGGGATCGCCCTGGCGGCGGTGGCCAACGCGGCCATCGTGCCGCTGGTCAATCTGCTCTGTGTACTGGTGTTCGCCCGCTTCAGCGCGCGCCACAGCTCGCCGGCCACGGTGCTCAAGGCGATCTTCGCCAACCCCTTGATCGTCGGCTGCGCCGGTGGCCTGCTGCTGCGGGTGAGTGGCCTGGGTTTGCCCGTGGGGCTGGAGCCGACCGTCAAGGCGCTCGGCCAGGCCGCCCTGCCGCTGGGCCTGCTGTGCGTCGGCGCGGCCCTTGGCGGCGCGCGCCTGGGCCAGCAGGTGAAACCTTTGCTGGCGGCCTCGCTGTTCAAGTTCCTGGTCATGCCGCTGACCACCTGGGGCCTGTGCCGGCTGCTCGGCCTCGGCGGCCAGGCGGCGGTGGTGGCGGTGCTGTTCCAGGCCCTGCCGACCGCCTCGTCGTCCTATGTAATGGCCCGGCAGATGGGCGGCAACGCACCGCTGATGGCCACCATCATCGCCCTGCAGACCATGGCCGCCGCCCTCACCCTGCCGCTGGTGCTGAGCCTGACGCTGAGTTGAGTCCGCCCGGCTAGACTGTGATCAGCCCCACCACTCGGAACCTCGACCATGCGCCTTTCGTGGATGCTGCTTGGCTTGTCGCTGACCCTGCTTGCAGGCCCGCTCACCGCCGCCGACAGCCAGAAGGCCGCCGTCGCCGAAGACAAGGCGCAGGTGCTGGAGGAAAAGGTGGTGGAGGACGCGCCGCCACCGAAAAAAGCCGAAACCATCACCCCCACCGAAGTGCAGGCGGTCGACCCGGCTGGCCAGGCCCCGATGGACGACAGCATCACCTGCCTGGCCCGCACCATCTACTGGGAAGCCAAGGGCGCCGACAGCGAAGACATGAGCGCGGTGGCCAGCGTGGTGCTCAACCGCCTGGGCCATGACGGTTTCCCGAACACCATCTGCGGCGTGGTCAAGCAAGGGGTGGAGAGCAAGAGCTGCCAGTTCTCCTGGTGGTGCGACGGGCGCCCGGATCAGGTAGAGGAGGAAGAACGCTATGGGGTGGCCAAGGAGATCGCGCGCAAGGCCCTGAACCAGCAGCTCAAGGACCCTACAGGCGGTGCGCTGTACTTCCATGACCGCACCGTGCATCCCGACTGGGCCAAGACTTACCGCAAGACGGCACAAACCACGCACTTCCTGTTCTACAAACCGAACCAGGCACTGGCGCGCTAGCCGATGGCGCCGGTGAACTTGTATTTGTGGGAGCGGGTTAACCCGCGAATGCGATGGTGAAGCCATCGATGCTTTCGCGGGTAAACCCGCTCCCACATGTACTGCGCTTTTACAGCAAGAAAGTTGCCGCCACAGCTGGCGTTGCTCCGGAGACTAGAAATCAATCGTCCCGGAGAACTTCACCAGGCGCGGATCACCCTGGGTCAGGTAGCCGCCATTGGCCGACGCCCAGTAGTTCTTGTCGGTCAGGTTCTCCACGTTCACCCGCAACGTCAGCGCCTTCTCCTGCAGCTTGAAGCGATAGCGCGCACCGACGTCGAAGCGGTTCCAGGTCGGCAGGCTCAAGGTGTTGCCAGGGTTGGCGTACTGTCCGCCGGTGCGCAGCATCCGCGCATTGAGTGCCACGCCCTCGAGCCCGGGCACGTCCCAATCGACACTGGCATTGAGCTGGAAGGTCGGCACCCCGACCGCGTGGTTGCCGTCGTTGTTGCCGCCCTGGGTCTTCTTGAGTTCGGTATCCATACGCGTGCCGCCGGCCATCAGGCGCAAGCCGGGCACCGGCTCGCCGAACACACTCAGCTCCAGGCCCTTGTTGACCTGCTCGCCATCCTGGACGAACACGTTGCCTTCGACAAAGCCGTCGGTGGGCCGCTCGATGCGAAACACCGCCAGGTTGGCACCAAAGCGCTGGTAGTCGAGCTTGACCCCGGCCTCCACCTGCTTGGTCTTGGCAGGCGGGAACACTTCGCCCGCGTTGATCACCTGCCCCGAGGCCGTGGCGCCCTGGGCCAGCCCTTCGATGCGGTTGGCGTACAGCGAGATCGACGAGTTGAGCTTGTAGACGATGCCATACACCGGCGTGGTGACCGCTTCGTCATAGAACGCATTGCGCCCGGTATCCGGGCCAGGGCCGTCATAGGCATAGCCCTCGACCCGCAGCTGCTGGCGCCGCACGCCGACGGTCAGCAGCAGGCTGTCGTCGAACAGGCCCAGGGTGTCGGACACCGCGAGGCTGCGGTTGCGGGTCTTGCCGGTCACCCCAGGGTCGTCCAGCTTGCCGCCGATGAAGGTCGGGGTGGTTGGCTTGGGCAGGGGGTCGGTGTGGTAGATGTTGGTGTCTTGCGAGTTGTAGAAGACGAAGGCGTTTTCCTGCTGAGTCCAGATGCTCGCGGCCCCCAGGTTCAGCTGGTGGCTTACCGGGCCGGTCTGGAAGCGGCCGTTGATGCCGCCCATGACGGTGCTGTTGTCTTCGTTGTGGGGGATTTTCGAGCCGCCGATGGTCGCATCACCCGTAGCCGCGTCGTTGAGGATCGGCGTACCGTAGAAGCCGTTCTCGTGGGTGTGCTTGATACCACCGGCCAGGTAACCGCTCCAGTTGTCGTTGAAGTCATAGTCGCCGCGGACCATGCCGAAGGTGTCCTCGGTCTCGGTCCAGGCCCAGTCCTGGCCATAGTTGTGGCTGGCGTCGGGGGCATGGGGAATGTCGCTGAGCCCGGCGCCGAGGCGCACCGAGTTGCGCATGTGGTTCACCCGCTGCTTCTGGTAACCGAAGTCGCCGGCAATGCGCAGCCTGTCCCCTCGGTAGTCCAGCCCGGCGACGAACAGCTTGCTGCGCTGGTCCTGGTCGTCGACCGCCGTCTCGCCCTCGCGCTGCGACAGGTTCAGGCGTACACCGAAACGGTTGTCTTCGCCAAAACGCTGGCCGATGTCCAGGTGCTCGCCGAGGCGGCCATCGCTGCTGATGTCCTGGGTGTAACGCCGGGTCGGGGTATCGCCGGCACGCTTGGGCTGCAGGTTGACGTTGCCGCCCAGGCCGGTGCCGGTGGGGCTGGCACCATTGAGGAAGGCGTTGGGGCCCTTGAACACCTCGACCCGCTCCAGCGCATCGGTCGAGATCATCTGCCGTGGCAGCACGCCGTACAGGCCGTTGAATGCCACGTCGTCACCGTTGAGCGGCAGGCCACGGATGACGAAGACCTGCGACTGGTTGCCAAAGCCGAACGACTGGCGCACCGAGGGATCATTGAGCAGCACGTCGCCAATGTCCTCGGCCTGCTGCTCCTCGATCAGCTGCGAAGTGTAGCTGGTCAGGATGAAGGGCACGTCCATCATGTCCTGGTTGCCCAGCACGCCCATCTGCCCACCACGCGCCACCTGGCCGCCGGCGAAGGCCTCGGGCAACTGGTTGGCTGGTGCCTTGGCGGCTTCGGCATTGATGGCGGTGGGGTCGAGCACGATGGCGCCGTCGGCGCCATGGGCACCCACGGCAACGGAACAGCACAGGGCCAGCAGGGTCGATTGATACGGGCAGGAATGCGCCATGGAAGGCTCCCGGTCTGAGGGTCTGCGCCTTCCTGGCGGATGAGAAGCATAGAGTTACTGAGTACTGTTTCTAGTCGACAACGGGAATTATTACCAAAGGATCGCACTTTCTTGCCGACCGGCGGTCTACTGCCTCTTTTGCCTTATCTCATCGAATGATCGAGGGTTCACAACCCTGCACATCCTCGGGCCAAAAGCCCTGCGCTTGTGTAGGATGGGCAGCGCACAAGCAGACGCTGCCAGTACAGGGAGATCCACATGCGCGTCCCATCCGTTGCCTGCCTCTTCGGCCTGTCGCTGGGCCTGCTCGCCTCGACCGGCGCCCAGGCCATCACCGGCGAAGAAGCGCAACTGATCGATACGATCAACGTATACCGCAGCCAGCCCCAGCGCTGTGGCGGCGAAGCCTCGCTGGAGCTGCCGCCGCTCAACAGCGACACCCGCCTGGCCCTGTCGCCGGAAGGCACCCGCGACCTGCAGCAGGCCATGAGCCGCGCCGCCTACCCCATGGTCAACGTGCAGGCCATCAGCCTGTCCGGGCCACGCGACGCGAAGGCGGCAATGAAAGCCATCGAAGAAAGCTTCTGCCAGGTGGTGCTCGACCCGCAGTTCGTCGACATCGGCGTGAGCCAGGAGGGCCGCGACTGGCGCATCGTGCTCGCCCGGCCATTGCTCAGCGGGCGCCTGGGTGACTGGCAGGCCGAGGGGCAGAAGCTGCTGCAGGCGATCAACGCCGCACGCGGCGTACCGCGCCAGTGCGGTGGCCAGCCCTTCCCCGCCGCACCCGCCTTGAGCTGGAACACCGTGCTGGCCGGCGCCGCCGCCAACCACACGCGCAACATGGCCAACCAGAACTTCTTCGACCACATCGACCGCGACGACCGCACCCCGGGCGACCGCGCCGAGCTGGCCGGCTACAGCTACCAACAGATCGGCGAGAACATCGCCGCCGGCAGCGATACCGTACGCAAGGTGGTCGATGGCTGGCTGGCCAGCCCCGGGCATTGCGCCACCCTGATGAACCCGGACTTCCGCGACCTCGGCGCAGCCTACGCAACAGACCCGAAAAGCGACGCCGGGATCTACTGGACCGGGTTGTTCGGTACACCGCAAAAGGACTAGCCCGCCTCGCCACCCCGGCCAAAGTAGACCGACGGCGAAACCCCCAGCGTGCGCCGGAACATCGCACTGAACGCGCTGGGGCTGTCATAGCCCTGGTCCAGCGCCACCTCCAGCACCGATTGCCCGGCCGCCAGCGCATCCAGCCCGGCCAGCAGGCGCATGCGCCGCAGCCACTGCACCAGGCTCAGGCCAGTCTCGCGCTGGAACGCGCGGGTCAGGGTGCGGGCATTGAGCCCACAGTGCGCCGCCGCCCGGGCCAGGCTCCAGTTTTCTGCCGGGGCCAGGCGCAGCGCCTCGCACAGCGCCTGCAAGGCCGGCGAGCGTGGGCTGGGCACATGCAGGGCGGCCACCGGCAACACGCGGATCTCGTCGAGGATCAGGTGCATGATCCGCGCCTCGCGCCCATGGGGCGGGTGATCGGGCGCTATGTCCATGGCCCGGATGATCAGCTCGCGCAGCAGCGGCGAGATCTCGATCACCTGGCACTGGCGCGGCAGGTCCGGGCGCGCATCAGCGTCGACGAACAGGGTGCGCATGCGCACCACGCCGGCCATCCGCAACTCATGCTCGCTGGCCGCCGGCACCCATACCCCACGCCCGGGCGGCACCACCCAGCTGCCCTCCCGGGCAGTGACCGTGATCACGCCGCTGATGGCGTGGATCAGCTGCGCGCGGTCGTGGCAGTGCGCAGCGATGTGCTCGCCGTGGCGGTAGTTCTCGGCGAGCGGGAGGATGATCGGGCGGGGCATGGTGGGTGTTCCGCAGTCAGGGAATGTCCATAGTCGCAGGCTGCCAGGGAAAATTCACTGGATGGGTAAACGAGCTGTCAACGGCTGCGCAACAGCAACGCCGCCAGCGCGCACCCCAGCAACGCCACGCAAGCCAGGAAGAACGCATCCGAGTAAGCCATCAGGTACGCCTGCTCGCGTACGCTGCGGTCGATCAGCGCCAGGGTTTGCATCACCTCGGGCGACTGCGGGTCGACCATCCCGCCCGGCAGCCGCTGCTGCAACGCGCCGTCGAACAGCGTCAGCCCCTCGCCGATGCGCACCGAATGGAAGCGCTCGCGCTGCGACACCAGTTGCGTCAACAAGGCCGTGCCCAAGGCGCCACCCAGGTTGCGCAGCATCGAGATCAACGCCGAGGCCGAGCCGGCCTGGGCCTTGTCCAGGCCTTTGACCGCCAGTACCGACAACGCCACCATGATCAGCGGCTGGCCGATGCCGCGCACCACGGTGGAGGGAATGATCACATTGCTGCCCGCATCCACCGTCAGTTGCGCGCCCAGCCAGCAGCCCAGGGCCATGATGGCGAAACCGCCGGCCACCAGCAGCTTGGCGTTGAGCCAGCGCATCAGGCGCGGCAGCAGCGGCGCCAGCAGCAACTGCACCAGGCCATAGGCGATCAGGCTCTTGCCGATCTCGCTGGCACTGTAGCCCTGCACCAGCGACAGGTAGTTGGGCACCAGGAACACCAGGCCGAAGGTCGCCGCACCGAACACCGCCATGGCCAGGCTGGCGACACCGAAGTTGTAGCTACCCAGCAGCCGCAGGTTGATGAACGCACGCCCACCCCAAAGCTGGCGCTGGATGAAAAGCGCCAACGCACACCCGGCGACCAGGCTGAAGGTGATGATGAAGGGCGAATCGAACCAGTCCTTGCGCCCGCCCTCCTCCAGCACGATCTGCAGCGCGCCCAGGCCCAGCGCCATGGCGGCGATACCGAGCCAGTCGGCCTTGCGCAACGCGCCGTGATCGCCGGCCTGGCGCCTGATCGACCAGGCCACCGCCGCCAGCAGGGCGATACCCGGCGGCAATTGCAACAGGAAGATCCAGCGCCAGGTGTACAGGTCGGTGAGCCAGCCGCCGATCGATGGCCCGGCGGCCTGGGCCACGCTGTTGGCCAGGCTGAACAGCGCCATGCCCAGGGGCAGGCGGCTGGCCGGCAGTTCGGTGATGATCAGTTGCATCGACAGCGGAATCAGTACCGCGCCGGAGGCCCCCTGGATCACCCGCAAGCTGATCATTGCCGCAAGGCTTGGGGCCAGGGCGCAGCTGACCGAACTGGCCAGGAACACCATTGAGCCCACCAGCATCACCCGGCGCAGCGAAAACACCTGCACCAGCCAGGCGGTCAGCGGGATCATGCTGATCTCGGCCACCAGGTAGGCGGTGGAAATCCACGACCCTTCCTCGAAACTGGCCCCCAGCGCCCCCTCGATTTCCGGCAGCGCGGCGCTGGTGACATGCACGTTCATGCCGGCCATGAAACAGCCGAACAGGCCGCCGACGACCGCCACCCAGGCGCGCAGGGAAACCTTTTCTTCAACGTTCATCGGGTATCCACCGTGGCGATCACCGACATGCCCGGCAGCAGCCGGGGGGCGTCGCCCGGCGACGGCTCAAGCTGTATTCGCACCGGGAAGCGCTGAACGATCTTGGTGAAGTTACCGGTGGCATTGTCCGGTGGCAGCAACGCGAACACCGCGCCCGAGCCAGGCGAAACACTGTCGACCGTGCCACGCCAGTGCTGGCCGAAGGTATCGATTTCCAGGCTGACCGCCTGCCCGGGGCGCAGCCGCGCCAGCTGGGTTTCCTTGAAGTTGGCCACCACGTAGGCCTGCGCCACCGGCACCACCGCGAGCAGTGGCAGCCCAGGGGTGACGTACTGCTGCTGGCGCACCTTGCGCTGGCCGACCACGCCATCGAAGGGCGCGCGGATCTCGGTATCGGCCAGTGCGCTACCGGCCAGGGCAGCTTCGGCGCGGGCCTGTTCCAGATCGGCCTGGCGCTGCTGCAATTCGGCCTGCAACTGCCGGCGCTGCTGGGCCAGCACGGCCTTGCGCGCATGCTGGCGGGCCAGCTCGGCGGCGGCCGCGTGCTGCAGCGCACTGGCCTGGATACGCGTGGCGCGAGCCTGCTCGGTGCGTTGCACACTGACCGCCTGGGACGCGGCCAGGCGCTGGTAGCGCTGCCAGTCGGCCTCGGCACGCTGGGCCTCGCCGCGGCTACCGAGCTGTTCGGCGGCGGCACGGGCGATCACCTGTACCTGCTCGTCCTGTTCAGCGGCGAAGGTGTGCAGGCGCATGCGCTGCACCTGCACCGCCGCCTCGCTCACCGCCAGGCGTGCTTGCGCCTGGCGCAGGCGCTCGCGAAAGTCGCGCGGGTCCAGGCGCACCAGCAGGTCGCCGGCCTTGACCTGCGCGTTGTCGGCCACCAGCACATCGGCCACGTAGCCACTGACCCGGGCACTGACCGGCGCCCAGTCGGCGCGCACATAGGCGTCGTCGGTCTGCTGCAGAAAACGTGCATCCAGCCACCAGTACGCGCCGTAGCCGAGTACCGCCAGCCCCAGGCCGCCGCACAGGCCCAGGCGCAGCCAGCGTTGCCGCCGCTGCTGCCGTTCGAGGACCTGTTGTGAGTCTGGGCTGACCGCCTGGTTCATGATTGGGCTCCATCCGTTTTGGGGGAGCGCCAGCGTAAGGAATCTGCGCTTGTCGTTCGCGCGTGAATCGGCAACCTATCGTCGCGAAATGGACACCACAACCCAGCGACAAGCCGGCCATCAGCCCCCTAGAAACGCCACGACCTGCTCCGCCGCCGCTGCCGGGTCTTCCTGCATGAAGCAATGCCCACCCGCCACCTGCTGCGCACTCACCTGATTGTTCAGCCTGGCCAGGCGCTGCACCGAGTGGGGCACGAACGGATAAGTGTGTTCACCGTAGAGGATGCGTGTGGGGGTGTGGATGGCCAGCAGTTGCTGCCACATGCGCGCCGGGAACGAACTGAAGATCTCCACCTCGCGGCTGGGCCGGCACTTGAGCACCACGCCTTCGCCGCAATCGCCGATGGCATGCTCCACATAGGCGTGCAGCGCGGTTTCGCTCCAGCCCTTGAAGATGCCGCGCCCCTGCAGCGCGGCCAGCGCGGCCTGACGATCCGGCCAGTGGCTGCGGCGGGTCGCGGCCTTGCGCGCCAGGGCGTGACGCCGGTGCAGGCCGACCAGCGCGGCGGCGCCCATCACCCCCAGCATGCGCCGGCTGAACAGCACCGGGTCGAGCAGCACCGCGCGCTGGAACAGTTGCGGTTGGTCGGCCAGGATCAGGCCGGTGAGCACGCCGCCGAAACTGTGGCCGACGGCAAAGCGAGGCACGTCGCCGTATTCGCCACGCCCTGCCTCGAACGCTTCCACCGCCAGCGCCGCCGTGCGGTTCCAGCCAACGAAGTTGCCGCCGTGATCACTGTCGCCATGGCCCTGTACATCGCTCAGCCACAGGTCGAAGTGCTCCGCCAGGCGCAGCAGCATGGGCTGGTAGGCCAGGCAGCAGAAGCCGTTGCCGTGCAGGAAATGCAGCAAAGGCCGGCCACTGGGCGGCATGCGCCAGCCGCGCAGGGTGAAGCCTTCGGCGCACTCATGGGACCAGGGAATCAACTCCATCTATTTACTGCACTCGTCGGTTCTAGGAAAACGACGATTCTACAAACAACAGCGGATACAGCGAAATCACCAACAGCACGGCCATCAGGACATTGAACAGCACCACCGCACGCGGCTTGCGCAACAGGTTGCGCAAGGCACTGCCGAACATCACCCAGACCCCGACGCTGGGCAGGTTGACCAGGCCGAACACGGCGGCGATGACGATCACATTGAACACATAGCCTTGGGCCGGGGTGTAGGTGGTGATCGCCCCCACCGCCATCACCCAGGCCTTGGGGTTGACCCATTGAAAGGCTGCTGCGCCCCAGAAACCCAGGGGCTTGCGGCTGCCGGCAGTGTCACCGGACATCGGCCCGGAGGTAGCGATCTTCCACGCCAGGTACAGCAAGTAGGCGGCGCCGGCATAGCGCAGGATGCTGTACAGCGGCGGCCATGCCTTGAACACCTCGCCCAGCCCCAGGCCCACCGCCAGCACCATCACCGCGAAGCCGATGCTGATGCCCAGCGCATGGGGGATGCTGCGGCGCACACCGAAGTTGACCCCCGAGGCCAGCAACATGGTGTTGTTGGGGCCGGGGGTGATGGAGGATACAAAGGCGAACAGCACGAAGGCAGTGAGCAGGTCGAGCGAGGCAAGCATGGCGGCAGTCTTCCGGGTTTCTCGTTATGTATTGCCACACAGTAACGGAGCCGTGCAGCGGCTAACCGGTACAGTTAAGTAAAATTGCATGAATACACTCTACTGAACTGGTCGTATCGCTTCTGTGCCAACGGGCCAGTACGATGGCGACAGCCCATACACAAGGAAGCCCAACCATGAGCCTGACCATTCGCCCTGCCGTGCGCAGCGATGCCGCGCAAATCCTCGCCTTCATCACCGAGCTGGCCGACTACGAGCGCGCCCGCCACGAAGTGGTGGCCAGCCTCGCCGATATCGAGCACAGCCTGTTCGATGAAGGCAGCACCGTGCGCAGCCTGATCTGCGAGCGCGAAGGCCAGGCCATCGGTTTTGCCGTGTACTTCTACAGCTACTCCACCTGGCTGGGGCGCAACGGCATCTACCTCGAAGACCTGTACGTCACCCCACAGCAACGCGGTGACGGCGCCGGGCGCACGCTGCTGCGCCACATTGCCCGGGAGGCGCTGGCAAACAACTGCGGGCGTCTTGAATGGAGCGTACTGGACTGGAACGAGCCGGCGATCGGCTTTTACCAGTCGCTGGGCGCTGAGCCGCAGGCTGAGTGGATTCGCTATCGCCTGGACGGCGAACGCCTGCGCCAGTTCGCCGAGGGCTGAAACGCGACTGTGTAGGAGCAACTGTCTTGCATCAAATCTAAAATCTGGCGCAGTCCCTGTGGGAGCGGGCTTGCCCGCGAACACCGGCGCAGCCGGTGCCATCCA
>NZ_VZZR01000016.1:0-61291 GCF_009650555.1 Pseudomonas sp. EMN2 | reverse complement strand
GCAGGGGCGGCTGGATTCGAACCAACGCATGGCAGGATCAAAACCTGCTGCCTTACCGCTTGGCGACGCCCCTGTATCGGATATGACGAGTGACTGATGCACTGTCGATCTGATCTTTCACCGTTCAGCTGGTTGCTGCTCGGGAATGGCCGGCACTTTACCAGCGTTGTTTGCAGGTGGGAAGCTTTTTTTTCAAAAAAAACGCAGAAAAACAGGAGGTTAGTAAAAATCGCCAGTTTTGCCTGGCCCATCCACCGTCCGTTGTGAAAGCACTGCCCTCTTGTAGGAGCGGCCTTGTGTCACGATAGGGCCGCAGCGCGGCCCCCGGATTTGTGCGTGAAAGCAGAAATCGCCGGGGCTGCTCTGCAGCCCTATCGCGACACAAGGCCGCTCCTACAGTAGACGTGCAAGCCCGTTTAATGGGCTTGCCGGGCCCGTTCCCGATTGGTCAGAATCCCCATCGCGCACGCTGCGCCCTGCCCTTTCCCTGCCTAGGAGCATGCCGTTGTCCACCTGGATTCCAGCCCCCCTGCGCCAACTCAACCAACGCCTGCGCGGCCCTGCCCCACAGGCCGGCGCGTTGATGGCGCATTTCCAGGACAAGGCCGCCGAACGCGGCTACACCCTGAGCGACGGCCAGTGCCGGGTGATCGAAGCCATGGCCGCGCAGTTGGCGGCCCTCGACGACGGACAGCCACGCAGCCTTTACCTGCACGGCTCGGTTGGCCGCGGCAAGAGCTGGCTGCTCGACAACTTCTTCGAGGCGGTGCCGGTGGCGCACAAGCGTCGCCTGCACTTTCATGACTTCTTCGCCCGCCTGCACCAGGGCATGCACCGCCACCGGGCACTGGACAACGCCATGGGCGCGACCCTCGACGAATTGCTGGGTGACGTGCAGGTATTGTGCTTCGATGAATTCCACGTGCACGACATCGGCGACGCCATGCTGCTGACCCGGCTGTTCAATGCCCTGTTCGAACGCGGCATCTTCCTGCTGGTGACCTCCAACTACGCACCCGAAGGGCTGCTGCCCAACCCGCTGTACCACGAACGCTTCCTGCCGGTGATCCGCCTGATCAATGGCCGCATGCAGGTGCTGGAAGTAGGCGGCGATACCGATTTTCGCAGCCTGCCGGCCAACCGCGAGCACCAGTGCTTCACCCAGGGGCGTTACGTCTGGCCAGGGGATACGGCGCAGCGCCAGGACCTTGACCTGCCCACCCGGCAGCCGACCACGCTGCAGGTCAACAACCGGCCATTGCGTGCCCTGGCGGTGGATGGCCGGCGGGTGATGTTCAGCTTCAACGGGTTGTGCGAACAGCCCACCGCAGTGATCGACTACCTGGCGCTGGCCGAGCAATACGATCAATGGATCATCGACGGGCTGGACGACCTGGCCGAATGTTCGCTGGCGGCGCAGCAACGCTTCGTCAACCTGGTGGATGTGCTGTATGACCAGGACCGCCAGCTGACGGTGATCGGCCAGCGGGCCCTGCAGGAAAGCCTGGGCGGGGCAATTGCCGACCTGATGCGCACCCGCAGCCGGCTGGGGCAGTTGCATCAGGTGGGGCCGCAAGACAGCGCATCCTGAAAGGCCGTCATCGCTGGCAAGCCAGCTCCCACAACAATCAGGCAATTGCACGCCGCAGGGTGGGAGCCGGCTTGCCGGCGATGGCGTCACCCCGCCCTTGGCAAATCCGCCAACACTCCCTCGATCTCCCCCAGCACCGCTGGATCATCCAGGGTCGAGGGCGGCACATAGTCCTGCCCGTCGGCAATCTTGCGCAGCACCGCACGCAGGATCTTGCCCGAGCGGGTCTTGGGCAGGCGCTTGACCAGGCGTACCCGGTTGAAACAGGCCAGCGCACCGATCTGCTCGCGCACACTGGCCACCAGCTCGCCCTGCAACTGCAACTCGCAGATGCCCTGCCCGTCCTTGAGCACCACCAGCGCCAGCGGCACCTGGCCCTTGATCTCGTCGTGCACACCGATCACGGCGCACTCGGCCACCGCCGGGTGGCGTGCCACCAGGTCCTCCATCTCGCCGGTCGACAGGCGATGGCCCGAGACGTTAATCACATCGTCGGTGCGGCCCATGATGTAGACGAAACCGTCGTCATCCAGATACCCGCCGTCACCGGTGTGGTAATACCCCGGATAGTTGTGCAGATAAGCCTGAAGATAGCGCTCGTGGTCGCCCCACAGCGTCTGGCTGCAGCCAGGCGGCAATGGCAAGGCGATGACGATGGCGCCCTGCTGGTTCGGCCCCAGCGGCTTGCCGTCGTCGTCCAGCACCTGCACGTGGTAACCCGGCACCGCGCGGTTGCTCGAGCCTGGCCGGGCCGCACTGCCCTCGAGGCCCACGCAGGGGGCAGTGACCGGCCAACCGGTCTCGGTCTGCCACCAGTGGTCGTGCACCGGCTTGCCACTGACCCGCTCCAGCCATTCATGGGTGCTGGAGTCGAGCTTTTCGCCGGCAAGGAACAGCTGGCGCAACGAACCCAGGTCGTGGCGGCGGATCAGCTCGCCCTCTGGGTCCTCCTTGCGGATTGCGCGCATGGCAGTGGGTGCACAGAACAGTGCGTTGACCTTGTATTGCTCGACGATCCGCCAGTACGCCGAGGCATCGGGCGTGCGGATCGGCTTGCCCTCGTAGAACACCGTGGTGCAGCCGCTCATCAACGGCCCATAGACGATCAGCGAATGGCCGACCACCCAGCCCACATCGGAAATGCCCCACCACACATCGCCCGCCTGCATGCCATAGATGTGGCGCATGGCGTAGCACAGGGCCACCGCGTTGCCGCCGTTTTCACGGACGATGCCCTTGGGTTTGCCGGTAGTGCCGGAGGTATACATGATGTACAGCGGGTCGCCTGCATCCAGCTCGGCCGGGGCCACCGGCTCGGCGCCGGCCAGCGCTTGCTGCCAGTCCAGGTCGCGCCCCGGCTGCAGTTCGGCACGCGCCTGCTGGCGCTGCAGCACCAGCACCTGCCTGGGCTGGTGGCGAACCAGTTGCAGCGCACGGTCGACCAGCGGTTTGTATTCGATCACCCGGTCGAACTCCAGCCCGCAGGAAGCGGTGAGCAGCAACACCGGCCGGGCATCATCGATACGCAGGGCCAGTTCGTTGGCGGCAAAGCCGCCGAACACCACCGAATGCACCGCGCCAATGCGTGCGCAGGCGAGCATGGCCATGGCCGCCTGCGGCACCATCGGCATGTAGATGATCACTCCGTCGCCCTTGCCCACCCCAAGTGTGCGCAACAGGCCGGCCAGGCGCGCCACTTCGTCGCGCAGCTGCAGGTAGGTGTAGGTTTGCTGCACGCCGGTCACCGGCGAGTCGTAGATCAGCGCCAACTGCTCGCCCCGGCCCAGCTCGATCTGATGGTCGAGGGCCAGGTGGCAGCTGTTCAGGCGGCCGTCGGCGAACCAGCGGTGGGTGCCGTCGGGGTTCTGTTGCAGGGTCAACGTCGGCTTGCGCTGCCAGGCCAGCTGGTCGGCCTGGGCCTGCCAAAAGGCCGCAGGATCGGCGATGGAATGGGCGTAACTGTGCTGATAGGTCATTGGTTCGCAACCCGGTACTTGTTGTTATTGAAGGGCGAACCATGAGTATGGACCGGCGCCACGTGCCCGCCACCGGACTAAAGTCGCAACCCTTATGCAGATTTGCAGCAGGCTGCGCCGGCACGTGGCGCCAGGGTTCAGGGGGTTGGCTGGGTGGCTAACAGGCCTTGCCCGCGCCTTGCCAGGCGCCGGTAGGCGATGGCCAGGCCGGCGAACCACAGCGGCATCGCGTACAGCGCCATGCGCGTGTCCGGCTGCAGTGCCAGCAGCACCAGCACGAACAGCAGGAACGCCAGGCTCAGCCAGGCCATCGGCACTCCGCCGGGCAGGCGGAAGCTGGCGCGGGCGTGGCGCTCGGGGTGGCGCCGACGGTAGCCCAGGTAGGCCACCAGGATGGTCGACCATGTGTAGATCACCAGCACCGCCGACAGGCTCGACACCAGGGTGAACACCGTCATCACCTCGGGGAAGATGAACAGCAGCAACACCCCCAGCAGCATCAACAGGCACGAGAAACCCAGGCTGGCCAGCGGCACGCTGTTGCCCGACAGGCGCCGGAACACACCGGGCGCCTGGCTGCGTTCGGCCAGGCCGAACAGCATGCGGCTGGTGGAGAACACGCCGCTGTTGGCCGACGAGGCGGCCGAGGTCAGCACAACGAAGTTGACGATGCCCGCCGCCGCCGGGAAGCCGGCCAGCAGGAACAGCTCGACGAACGGGCTGCGGTTGGGCGCGACCTTGGCCCACGAGGTCACGGCGATGATGCAGGCCAGGGCCACCACATAGAACAGGATGATACGCACTGGGATCGCGTTGATCGCCTTGGGCAGGCTGCGTTGCGGGTCGCGAGTTTCGGCGGCGGTGGTGCCGATCAGCTCGGTGCCGGCGAACGAGAAGATGGCGATCTGGAAGCCCGCGAAGAAGCCACTGAGCCCATGGGGAAACGCCGCTTCCGGCTGAACCAGGTGCGACAACGAAGCGGTCACCCCGGTGGGCGACACGAACGCCGTGGCAATCAGCACCAGGCTCACTGCGATCAGTGCCAGCACGGCGATGATCTTGATGATCGCGAACCAGAACTCGACCTCGCCGAAGGCTTTCACCGTCAGCACATTGAGGGTGAACAGGGTGACCAGCATCGCCAGCGCCGGTGCCCAGGCCGGCGCTCCGGGGAACCAGTACTGGAAGAAGCCGCCGACCACCACCGCATCGCCGACCACCGCCACGCTCCAGCTCAGCCAGTACGACCAGCCGAGGAAAAACGCCGCGCGCGGACCGATGTAGGCACCGGCGAAGTCGGCGAACGACTTGAAGTTGAGGTCCGACAGCAGCAGCTCGCCCATGGCGCGCATGACGAAGAACAGGAAGAAGCCGATGATCATGTAGACCAGCAGGATCGAGGTGCCGGACAAGGCGATGACCTTGCCCGAGCCCATGAACAGGCCGGTGCCGATGGCGCCACCGAGGGCGATCAGCTGGATATGACGGTTGCTCAGGGTGCGTTGCAGGTGGCGGCCACTTGGGGCTGCGGGGGAATCAGGCTGCATGGGGGAACCTCTGGGATTGTTGTTGGTGTTTTCGAGGCAGGATTTGTTGTGTCTTCAACGCCCTCATCGCGGGGCAAGCCCGCTCCCACGTTGTAAGGAGCGTGGGAGCGGGCTTGCCCCGCGATGAGGCCGTCGGATCAGCCGCGGGCTTCTTCGAACCCGGTCAGCACGTTCACCGCATTGATGCCGATCTCATCGACCATGTAGCCGCCCTCCATGACGAACAGGGTCGGCACGCCCACGCCGGCAATCATCCGGCCCATGGCCAGGTAGTCCGGGCTGTCGAGCTGGAAGTGGCTGATCGGATCGTCCTTGAAGGTGTCCACGCCCAGCGACACCACCAGCACCTCGGGCGCATGCCGGCGCAGGCGCGCACAGGCCTGCTCCAGGGCCTGCTGGTAGGCCGCCCAGCGCGTGCCCTTGGGTAGCGGCAGGTTGAGGTTGAAACCCTCGCCTGCGCCTGCGCCCACCTCGTGGGCGTAGCCGCTGAAGTAGGGGTAGGAGTCCGTCGGCTCGCCGTGCAGCGAGACGAACAGTACGTCCGGGCGGTCGTAGAAGATGGTCTGGGTGCCGTTGCCGTGGTGAAAATCGACGTCCAGTACCGCCACCTTGGCCGCTCCGCGGGTCAAGGCATGCTCGGCGGCAATGGCGGCGTTGTTCAGGTAGCAGTAACCGCCCATGTACTCGCGGGCGGCGTGATGCCCCGGCGGACGGCACAAGGCGAAGGCGGCCTGCTGGCCCTGGTCGAGCAGTTCGAGGCCGGTCAGCGCCAGGTCGGCGCTGGTCTTCACCGCCTGCCAGGTGGTGGCGGTGATCGGCGCGCCGGCATCCATGGCGAAGAAACCGAGCTGGCCGTCGATGTGCCGGGGGACCCGCTCGCCGGCCAGGTCGCGAACCGGCCACACCAAGGGCAACGCGTCGTGGCTGCGGCCCAGGGCGGTCCACTGCTGCCAGGCCGTTTCCAGGAAGTGCACGTAACGTTCGCTGTGGGCCTTGACGTAGCAGGCGCGGCCGAATGCCTGCGGCGAGACGATATCGCCCAGGCCGACCGTGCGCACCCGGTCATGCACGGTGTCGGCGCGGCTGGGTTGTTCGAACGATGGCTTGAGCACGCCATCCTTGAGTTCGGTGCCATGGTGCAGGCGGTGGTTGGCGCTGAAGACGGTCAACATGGTGGCGAAGCCTGTATGGTGGTTGATTGACCACTAGGCTATTGCGCCAACGCTGGGCGTTCTTTGCTTTATCGACTCGTAGTGTTAGCATTTTGAGTCTGTTATTTCAGGACTGGCACCCATGGCGAAAAAAATATCCAAGCAGGTCACCCTCGACGATACCGACCGTGCCCTGCTCGCCCTGTTGCAGGCCGATGCCAGCCTGTCCAACGCCGAGCTGAGCGAGCGCCTGTCGCTCAGCGTCACGCCCTGCTGGCGCAGGCGCCGGCGCCTGGAAGAAGAAGGCGTGATCCGCGACTACCAGGCCAACCTCGACCGCCGCCTGCTGGGCCTGGAGATCCTGGCCTTCGTCCAGGTGCGTTTCGCCAGCCACGGCGACAAGGCGCCGGACGACTTCGAGGCGGTGGTGCGCGCGCTGCCCGAGGTGGTCGCCTGCCACAAGATCACTGGCGATGCCGATTACCTGCTGCAAGTGCTGGCCGAAGACCTGGACAGCTACAGTGAATTCATCGAACAGGTGCTGCGCCGGCAGTTGGGGATCGCCTCGATCCAGTCGAGCCTGGCGCTGCGCGAGGTGAAGGCCAGCACGCGGGTGGCGATTCCCGAAGGCTGATGTTGCCAGGCCCTGCCCTATTTCGGTGCAAAGCCTCTAGACTAGGCGCCCTTTCCGCCACAGAGCAGCGTCATGGACATCGATCAGGCCCGAACCTTCCTGGAAATCGTGCGTTGCGGCAGCCTGGTCGCCGCTGCCGAGCGCCTGTTCGTGTCGCAGACGGCCATCACCGCGCGGGTGCAACGGCTGGAACGGCAACTGGGCTGCCAGTTGTTCGTGCGCAGCCGCAACGGCGCCAGCCTGACCAGTGATGGCGAGGCCTTCGTCAGCTATGCCAACCAGCTGGTGCAGACCTGGGAAGCCGCGCGCCGCGACCTGCCGCTGCCCCAGGGCTGCCAGCAGGTGCTGCATGTGGGCGGCGAGGTGAGCCTGGGCAACCCGATGATGCTCGACTGGGTCAGCGCGCTGCACCGCGAGCTGCAAGGCCACGCGATCCGCAGCGAAGTCAGCGACGGTGAGTCGCTGTTGCGCAAGGTGGAGATGGGCCTGCTGGACGCCGCGCTGGTGTACCAGCCGACCTACGGCCCGGGCCTGCAGGTGGAGCAGTTGATGGAGGAGAAACTGATCCGCGTACGCCGGGTGGACCGGCCCGAGCCGTACATCTACATCGACTGGGGCGAGGCCTTCCGCCGCCAGCACGACGCCGCCCTGCCCGACATGTCACGCCCGGCGCTGAGCTTCAACCTTGGGCCGCTGGCCCTGCAGTTCATCCTCGACCAGGGCGGCAGCGGCTACTTCCGTACCCGGGTGGTACAGGCCTACCTGCAACGCGGCGTGTTCGAGCGGGTGCCCGAAGCGCCGGAGTTCACCTACCCGACCTTTCTGGTGTACGCCCGCGAGCGCGACAGCGAGGCCCTGCAGCAGTCCTTCGCGGTGTTGCGCCGGCTGGTGGCCGCCGGCGAAAGCGACTGGTCACAGCGCTGGGACCCGGTGATCTGAGCCCTGGGCGGCGGCCGTCAGCAAGTGCCGCTTGAGGCCGGCGATCAGGTCGGTCTGGGTGATCACCCCCACCAGGCTGTCGCCGTCGAGCACCGGCAGGCAGTGCAGGCCCTGCTCGCTGAGCAGTGGCAACAGGCGCTCCAGCGGGTGCTGACTGCTCACACTGACAACGCGCCGACTCATCACCTGTTCCAGACGCACAGTGTTGCGGCGCAACACACCCCGCCAACTGAAACGCCCGCGCGCCATGGCCGGGCCGACCAGGTCGCTGAGGCTGACGATGCCCACCAGACGGCCGTTGTCCAGCACAGGCAAGGTTTTCAGGTGATGGCTGGCGAGCATCTTCCAGGCCTCCTCCAGGCTGGTGCGTGGCGTGGCCGACTGCACATCGCGGGACATCACCGAGCCTGCGGTGATACCGCCAAGGCTGCGTTGCAACGCATGCTGCTCGGTGGCCAGGATGATCCGCTCCAGCTCGTCGCGGGTCACGTCGACGAACTCGCCGATGTCCTCCAGGGCCTGGTCCAGGTCGTCGGCATTGATGCCCACGCGCTCGCCGGGCAGCGGGTCATGGGTGTGGTGCAGGTCTTTGCGCGGGGCAGCGCCCTTGGGGTAACGCACGCCGGTGAGGCGGTTGTAGACCACCGCGACAGCGACCAGGATCAGCGCATTGAGCAGCACCGGTTCGAGCAGGTGGTCGCCCATCGCCACCAGCCCCGGATCGGCCAGCACCGCGCTGACCGCCACGCCGCCACCCGGCGGGTGCAGGCAGCGCAGCAGGCACATCACCAGGGTGGCGACCGCCAGCGCGGCTGCCGCCACCCACAGGCCGTCGCCGAAGCCGTGGCGCATGGCCAGGCCCACGACGCCGGCCAGCGCGTAGCTGCCCAGCACCGGCCACGGCTGGGCCAGCGGCCCGGAATGCACGGCGAACACCAGCACCGCCGAGGCCGCCAACGGGCCGAGCAGGTGCAAGGCAATCGATGGGCCGTAGGCCAGGCTGCACAGGTAGCCGGCGAGGAACAGGCCGAGCAGCGCGCCAAGGCCTGCACGCAGCCATTCTTTGGGGGGGATATTCAGGGGCGCCGGGAACAGGCGCTGCAGACGGGTAGCGGGGCGAGAGGCAGGCATCGAAGTCAAGGCGTCGTGTTTTTTTGATTTGAAAAGAAAGCCCAGCGCAAACGCACCTGGGCCCGGTATTGCCAAGGCAATAACGCAAGGGGCTCCGTCCGTGGAGAGATGGAAACCGGAGGGTTTCGTGGGAGAGATTGTGCCGGGAGGGCGTGTGGACCTGCCAATTCAAAAAACTGCGGCTGTACTGCAATTTTTTTGCAGGGTTGATCTGGTCCTCATCGCGGGGCAAGCCCGCTCCCACGATGGCGGTCCCGTGGGAGCGGGCTTGCCCCGCGATTGCGATCAACGCCCTTTGCGCGGCAACTCGATACTCACCCGCAACCCGCCCTGTGGGCTTTGCAGCAAGGCGATGCGCCCGCCCCAGGCGTCGACGATATCGCGCACGATACCCAGCCCCAGGCCGTGCCCATCGACCTGCTCGTCCAGCCGCGAGCCGCGCTCGAGCACTTGCAGGCGCTGCGATTCGGGAATGCCGGGGCCATCGTCGTCGACCCACAGCCGGTAACACTCCGGGGTCGCCGCCATGCCCACGCGCACTTCGCTGTCTGCCCATTTGCAGGCGTTGTCCAGCAAGTTGCCAAGCAGCTCCAGCAGGTCCTCGCGATCCCACGGCAACAACAGCCCGGGCGGTACGTCGCGCTCCAGCAACAGCCCTTCGCCATGGATCATCCCCAAGGTTGCCAATAACCCCGGCAGCTCGGCATCGCAGTCGAACTGCGCGCCGGGCAGCGCATCCCCGGCCAGCCGTGCACGGTTGAGCTCCCGGGTCAGGCGCTGCTGGATCTGTTGCAGTTGCTCGCGCATCTGCGCGCGTACCTCGGGCAATGCCTGCAGGCGCTCGCTGGCGGCCAGGCTGAGCAGCACCGCCAGCGGCGTCTTCAGCGCATGCCCCAGGTTGCCCAGGGCATTGCGCGAGCGGCGCAGGCTGTCTTCGGTGTGATTGAGCAGGTGGTTGATCTGATCCACCAATGGCTGCAATTCGCTGGGCACCTGGGCATCCAGCTGCGAGCGCTGGCCCTGCTGCAACTGGGCGATCTGCTGGCGGGCGCGCTCCAGCGGGCGCAGCGAGCGGGTCACGGTGATGCGCTGCAGCACCAGCACCAGCAACAACGCCACCAGGCCCATGCCCAGGCCGATCTGCTGCATGCGGCGGAAACCCTCGCGCACTGGCGAATAGTCCTGGGCCACGCTGATCGAGATGTCCTGGCCCAGACGCCGGTAGTCGCCGCGATAGGCCAGCAGTTGCTGGCCCTCGGGGCCCAGCTCGTGGCCGTCGTCCAGCCCGGGCTTGGCCGGCTTGGGCATGTCCAGGTCCCAGAGCGAGCGCGAGCGCCAGGTGCCCTGGTCGAAATCGATACGGAAGTAGTAACCCGAGAAGGGACGCTGGTAGGCCGCGGATATGCGCCGCTCGTCCAGCTGCAGGCCGGACGGCCCACGCACCAGCGCCACCAGCAGGTTCTCGCTTTCCTTGCGCAGGCCGGCTTCCAGGTAACGCTGCAGGCCGGCCTCGAACAGCCACAGCGTGAGTTGCGCAAATGCCAGGCCGACCACCACCAGCACTGCCACCAGCCCCAGGCTCAAGCGCGCCTGGATCGACTTCACACGCCGCTCCCGGCGTACACGTAGCCCTGGCCACGGCGGGTCTCGATCACGCTGCGCCCGAGCTTGCGGCGCAAGTGGTTGACGTGCACTTCAAGGACGTTGGAATCACGCTCGGTCTCGCCGTCGTAGAGGTGCTCGGCCAGGTGGCTCTTGGACAGCACCTGGCCTGGGTGCAGCATGAAATACCGCAGCAGGCGGAACTCGGCGGCGGTCAGCTGGACGTCGGCACCTTCACGACTGACGCACTGGCGCGACTCATCCAGGTGCAGGCCGGCGGCTTCCAGCTTGGGCTGGTTGGCCAAGCCCTTGGCGCGGCGCAGCAGGGCCTGGATGCGCAGTTGCAGCTCTTCGGGATGGAAGGGTTTGCTCAGGTAGTCGTCGGCGCCGGCCTTGAGCCCCTCGATGCGCTCGGCCCAGGAGCCGCGCGCGGTGAGGATCAGCACCGGGGTGGCGAGGTTGGCCCCGCGCCATTGCGCCAGCACCTCAAGCCCGGGCAACCCCGGCAAGCCGAGGTCAAGGATGATCAGGTCGTAGGGTTCGCTCTGGCCCTGGTACACCGCGTCGCGGCCATCGGCCAGCCAGTCCACCGCATAACCCTGGCGCTGCAGGGCAGCAATCAGTTCATCGGCCAGGGGCACATTGTCTTCGACCAGCAACAGGCGCATTCAGTCATCTTCCTCGTCTTTGAGCAGCTCGCCGGAGCGGGCGTCGAGCTTGATCTCGCGCACCACGCCCTGCGGGGTCAGCAACTCGACTTCGTATTCGTAGCGGCCGTGTTTCTCTTCCAGCTCCGCCTCCAGCAGGCGCGCCCCGGGGTAACGCCCCAGGGCGGTCTCGAGCAATCGCTCGAAAGGCAGAATGATGCCCTGCTGGCGTAGCGCCAGGGCCTCGTCCTGGTCCAGGTCGCGGGCGGCGGCCAGCGAGCACATGCCGAGCAAGGCCAGGGCCAGGCAGCACGCCGCCTGCGGTAATGGGTTCATCAATTGTCCCGCGCGTCCTTCAGCACTTCACCGGTCTTGGCGTCCAGGTCGACGTCCCATTCGACGTTCTGCGCATCGCGCAGTTCGACCTTGTAGATGTAGCGGCCGTATTCGTCTTCGAGCTCGGAGTCGGTGACGGTGGCGCCGGGGTGCTTGGCCACGGCGGCGGCCTTGAGTTCGTCCAGCGACTTGATGGTCTTGGCGTTCACCAGCTTGACCACTTCATCGGGCTGCACGTCCTTGGCGAAGGCGGCGTTGGCACCCAATGCAAGGGCAGCGGCGGTGAACAGGGCAGTCAGGGTTTTCATGGGGGTCTCTCCTTGGGGATGAGCAAGTTGTCTACGCAAACAAGACTAACCGGGGGTCCTTAATCCAACCTGAAAACAGCTGGCCGCATGATAGCGCAGATGGGAAGTCAGCCTGTACCGACCCTATCGCGGGGCAAGCCCGCTCCCACGCTTGGTACCGTGGGAGCGGGCTTGCCCCGCGATTGGGCCTATAATGCGCGCCTGCCCCGGCTAGAGAACCTCGATGAGCGCCATCCACATCAAGTACCCCGCCCTGACCTTCAAGGCCGGCCAACGCGCCCTGCGCCAGATCCGCGAGCGCGGCCTGCAGGCGGCCGATGTCGGTGTGCTGCCTGGCGCTGCTGGCGGCCCCAAGCCTTTGGGTATCCAGGGCCTGGACCTGGCGCTGTTCGGTGAATGGCTGCCCAGCGCCCCACGCCAGCGCGCACTGATCGGCGCCTCGATCGGTTCCTGGCGCTTCGCCAGCGCCTGCCTCGACGACCCGGTGGCCGGCATCCGCCGCCTGGGCGAGCTGTACACCGAGCAGGACTTCGCCAAAGGCGTCACCCCCAGGCAGATCAGCCAGAGCAGCCAGCGCATGCTCGACGACCTGCTGCAGGGCCGCGACGGGCAGATTCTCGACAACCCGCACTACCGCCTGAACATCCTGGTGGTGAAAAGCCACGGCCAGCTCGCCCACGACCACCGTGGCCGCCTGGGCCTGGGGTTGTCTTCGGTGATCGCCAGCAACCTGCTGGGGCGCGCACGCCTGGGCCGGCACTTCGAACGGGTGATTCTGCATGACCAGCGCGCCGCGCCACCGCTGGGCGAGCTCACCGACTTCCCTTCGCGCTGCCTGCCGCTGGACCTGGCCAACCTGCGCCAGGCCCTGCTTGCCTCGGGCTCGATCCCCATGGTCATGGAGGGCGTGCGCGACATCCCCGGCGCCGGCGCCGGCACCTATCGCGACGGCGGCCTGCTCGACTATCACCTGGACCTGCCCTACCAGGGCGACGACCTGGTGCTCTACCCGCACTTCACCGACAAGGTGGTGCCCGGATGGTTCGACAAGGCCCTGCCATGGCGCAAGGGCGACGCCACGCGCCTGCAGAACGTGCTGCTGATGACCCCGTCGCCGCAGTACCTGGCCGCCCTGCCCTACGGCAAGCTACCCGACCGCAATGACTTCAAACGCTTCATGGGGGATGCGCCGAGCCGCAAGCGTTACTGGTACACAGCCATCGCCGAAAGCCGGCGCCTGGGCGACGAATTGCTCGAGCTGATCGCCACCGGGCGGTTGCAGGATCGGTTGCAAGCCTTGTAGCGGTCATGCTGGTAGACTGCGCGCATTATCGATACACACAGAGTCCTGACAGCGTGGAAATTTTCAAAGAGTTCACATTCGAATCGGCCCACCGCCTGCCCAACGTTCCCGCCGGGCACAAGTGCGGTCGCCTGCACGGCCACTCGTTCAAGGTTGCCCTGCACCTGACCGGCCCGCTCGATCCGCACACCGGCTGGATCCGCGACTTCTCCGAGATCAAGGCGATCTTCAAGCCGATCTACGAGCAGCTGGACCACAACTACCTGAACGACATTCCCGGCCTGGAAAACCCCACCAGCGAAGTGATCGCCAAGTGGATCTGGGAGCAGGTCAAGCCGCTGCTGCCGGAGTTGTCGAAAGTGCGTATCCACGAGACCTGCACCAGCGGGTGCGAGTACACCGGCGACTGATCGCAGGGCCTCATCGCGGGGCAAGCCCGCTCCCACGCTAAATCGGCGTGGGAGCGGGCTTGCCCCGCGATGAGGCCGGCAGCCTTACTGCATGGCGTCGCGCAAGAAGCTCGGGGCGATGTAGCGCTGGTAATGCGCCTCGGACAGCAAAAAGAACTCGCGATCGATGGCATCGCGCAGTTGCGGCAAGTCCCAATCGCGGAACTCCGGCAACAACACCATTCCATAAGCCTCGAGATCGCGGATCATCCGTGCCCCCCGGGCGATCAGCTGGTACGCCCAGCAATATTCCGACTGCTGCACGACAAAGCGGATCGAGCGCTGCTCCAGTTGCTGGCGCAGCAGGCCTTTGTCGAACACTTCCAGCTTGGCCATCATCACCTGCACCAGCAGTTGCTCCAGGCGCAGCCACACGGCGCGTTTCTGCTCGTCGTCGTAGCCGTTCCAGTGGATCACTTCATGGTGAAAACGCTTGCAGCCACGGCACACCAGATCTCCATACACCGTGGAGCAGAGGCCGACGCAAGGGGTCTTGATGGACTGATTGGTCATTGGAAAACAACAGCTTGACGGCGGAACACCGGCTCATGTTAGCCCTTTGTCTAACCAGGGTCACTGGTTAAAGTCATCTTTGCCGCCTTACCTTCGGGCTTTTTTTGCCGTAGAATCACACCGCCTTTTCAAGGCAACAATGTCCGTTGGAAGCTGTTTTCAAAGCGTCACGAGCACAGTTGATCCGGTAGAACGGCGTTGGCCCGGGCCATGCACCCCTCGCATGCCCGTGCCAGCCCTCATCAGCCTCCCGTTCTACAGGCGTAAAACTTTGAAAGCAGCTTCTGTAAGGATTCTTTGCGACCCTGGCGGTGCGACTCAAAAAGTCGTCATTGCGCATGGGTGCTTTGAATGCTGGATGAGCGTCCCGGACTCCCTTTAGGGACCACTGATGAGGGTAATAACTGTGCTTGAAGCCTACCGCAAACACATCGAAGAGCGTGCCGCTCTGGGTATCGTGCCCCAGCCGCTGAACGCCGAACAAACCGCAGGCCTGGTCGAGCTGCTGAAAAACCCGCCGGCCGGCGAAGAAGCCTTCCTCGTAGACCTGATCACCAACCGCGTTCCGCCAGGGGTGGACGAAGCCGCCTATGTCAAGGCCGCTTTCCTCTCCGCTATCGCCAAGGGCGAAGCCAAGTCGCCACTGCTCGACCGCAAGCGCGCTGCCGAGTTGCTGGGCACCATGCAGGGCGGTTACAACATCGAGACGCTGGTAGCGCTGCTGGATGACGCCGAACTGGGCGCCGTCGCGGCCGAACAGCTCAAGCACACCCTGCTGATGTTCGACGCCTTCCACGACGTGGCCGAAAAAGCCAAGGCGGGCAATGTCCACGCCAAGGCCGTGCTGGAATCCTGGGCTGCCGGCGAGTGGTTCACCTCGCGTCCGGCCATCGCCGACAAGTACACCCTGACCGTGTTCAAGGTGCCTGGCGAAACCAACACCGACGACCTGTCCCCTGCCCCGGACGCCTGGTCGCGCCCTGACATCCCGCTGCACGCCCTGGCCATGCTGAAGATGGCCCGCGACGGCATCGAGCCCAAGCAGCCTGGTTCGGTCGGCCCGCTGGCCCAGATCGAAGCGGTCAAGGCCAAAGGCCACCCGGTTGCCTACGTCGGTGACGTGGTCGGTACCGGTTCCTCGCGTAAATCCGCCACCAACTCGGTGCTGTGGTTCTTCGGCGACGACATCCCGTACGTTCCGAACAAGCGCGCTGGCGGCTTCTGCTTCGGCACCAAGATCGCCCCGATCTTCTACAACACCATGGAAGACGCCGGCGCCCTGCCGATCGAATTCGACTGCACCAACCTGGCCATGGGCGACGTTATCGACGTCTACCCGTTCAAGGGCGAAGTGCGCCGCAACGGCAGCGACGAGCTGGTCACCAGCTTCGAGCTGAAAACCGAAGTGCTGCTGGATGAAGTCCGCGCTGGCGGCCGAATCCCGCTGATCGTCGGCCGTGGCCTGACCGAAAAAGCCCGCGCCGAACTGGGCCTGGGTGCTTCCGACCTGTTCAAGAAGCCAGAGCAACCTGCCGCTTCGACCAAGGGCTTCACCCTGGCGCAGAAGATGGTCGGCCGTGCCTGCGGTCTGCCGGAAGGCCAGGGCGTGCGCCCAGGTGCCTACTGCGAGCCGAAGATGACCACCGTCGGCTCCCAGGACACCACTGGCCCGATGACCCGCGACGAGCTGAAAGACCTGGCGTGCCTGGGCTTCTCCGCCGACTTGGTCATGCAGTCGTTCTGCCACACCGCCGCGTATCCGAAGCCGATCGACGTCAACACCCACCACACCCTGCCAGACTTCATCCGCACCCGTGGCGGCGTGTCGCTGCGCCCAGGCGACGGCATCATCCACAGCTGGCTGAACCGCATGCTGATGCCTGACACCGTCGGCACCGGTGGCGACTCGCACACCCGCTTCCCGATCGGCATCTCGTTCCCGGCCGGTTCCGGCCTGGTGGCCTTCGCCGCCGCCACCGGCGTCATGCCGCTGGACATGCCAGAGTCGATCCTGGTGCGCTTCAAGGGCAAGCTGCAGCCTGGCATCACCCTGCGTGACCTGGTCCATGCCATCCCTTACTACGCCATCCAGAAAGGCCTGCTGACCGTCGAGAAGAAGGGCAAGAAAAACGCCTTCTCCGGCCGCATCCTGGAAATCGAAGGCCTGGACGAACTGACCGTCGAGCAAGCGTTCGAACTGTCCGACGCCTCGGCCGAACGTTCCGCTGCAGGCTGCACCATCAAGCTGCCAGAGAAGGCCGTTGCCGAGTACCTGCAGTCCAACATCACCCTGCTGCGCTGGATGATCGGCGAAGGCTACGGCGATGCCCGCACCCTGGAGCGTCGTGCCCAGGCCATGGAAGCCTGGCTGGCCAAGCCTGAGCTGCTGTCGGCCGACAAAGACGCCGAGTACGCCGAGATCATCGAGATCGACCTGGCCGACGTCAAAGAGCCTGTGCTCTGCGCGCCGAACGACCCGGACGATGCCCGCCTGCTGTCTTCGGTACAGGGCGAGAAGATCGACGAAGTGTTCATCGGTTCGTGCATGACCAACATCGGCCACTTCCGCGCTGCCGGCAAGCTGCTGGACAAGGTCAAGGGCGGTATCCCTACCCGCCTGTGGCTGGCTCCGCCGACCAAGATGGACGCCCACCAGCTGACCGAAGAAGGCTACTACGGCATCTACGGCAAGGCCGGTGCGCGCATGGAAATGCCAGGCTGCTCGCTGTGCATGGGTAACCAGGCACGTGTGCAGACCGGTTCGACCGTGGTCTCCACCTCGACCCGTAACTTCCCGAACCGTCTGGGCGACGCCACCAACGTGTACCTGGCCTCGGCCGAGCTGGCTGCGGTGGCTTCGATCATCGGCAAGCTGCCGACCGTCGAAGAGTACATGCAGTACGCCAAGGACATCGACAGCATGGCTGCCGACGTCTACCGCTACCTGAGCTTCGACCAGATCGCCGAGTTCCGCGAAGCGGCCGCCAACGCCAAGATCCCGGTGATTCAGGCGTAAGCAGCTGCAAGTGGTAAGTTACAAGCGGTAAGAAGAAGCCCCGGCAGCGATGCCGGGGCTTTTTTGTTGGAGCAACTGCCCTCATCGCGGGGCAAGCCCGCTCCCACGTTCATACGCAGGCACTCGCATCGTGGGAGCGGGCTTGCCCCGCGATGAGGCCAGGACAGGCAACATCAAATCACGAACAAATCGACAAACCTGTGCACGGGCATGGCCTCCAGCCTCGCCTGGTCCTTGCACAACGCCACAATCTCCTCACAGCGCTGGCGCACGAACCGCGTCGCCAGGTTGGCCCTGAACTTGGCCTCCAGCAACGGCAACCCCTCCTCCCGCCGGCGCCGATGGCCGATCGGGTACTCCACCACCACCTGCTCGGTGTGGGTGCCGTCCTTGAAGAACACCTGCACCGCATTGGCGATCGAGCGCTTGTCAGCCTCCAGGTACTCGCGGCTGAAACGCGGCTCCTCGACCACCTCCATCTTCTCGCGCAAGCGGTCGATGCTCGGGTGGGCGGCGTGGAAGCTGTCTTCATAGTGCTCGGCCACCAGGTCGCCGAAGATCAGCGGCACTGCGGTCATGTATTGCAGGCAATGGTCACGGTCGGCGGCGTTGGCCAGCGGGCCTTCCTTGGAAATGATGCGGATCGCCGACTCGTTGGTGGCGATGACGATGCGGTCGACTTCGTGCAGGCGGTTGCGCACCTGCCGATGCAGCATCAACGCCGCCTCGCAGGCGGTCTGGGCATGGAACTCGGCGGGGAAACTGACCTTGAACAGGATGTTTTCCATGACATAACTGCCGAAGGGCTGCGGCAGGCGCAATTCGCGCTGGGCCTCCTGCTTGAGGGCCAGGTCCTTGTTGCTGTGGCTGAACGAAACATCATAAAAGCCCCACTGCACAGCAGTGAGCACACCGGGGATGCCCATTTCACCGCGCAGGGCGATATCAGCCAGGCGCACACCCCGGCTGGAGGCATCCCCCGCCGCCCATGACTTGCGCGAGCCGGCGTTCGGCGCATGGCGGTAGGTGCGCAGGGCCTGGCCATCGACGAAGGCATGGGACAAAGCCGAGAGCAGCTGATCGCGGTTGGCGCCCATCAGCTTGGCGCACACCGCCGTCGAGGCAACCTTGACCAGCACCACATGGTCCAGGCCGACCCGGTTGAAGGCATTCTCCAGCGCCAACACACCCTGGATCTCGTGGGCCATGACCATGGCCTCGAGTACGTCGCGCATGGTCAACGGTGCTTCGCCACCGGCCACGCGCTTCTGCGACAGGTGGTCGGTGACCGCGAGAATGCCGCCCAGGTTGTCCGAGGGATGGGCCCATTCGGCGGCCAGCCAGGTGTCGTTGTAGTCCAGCCAGCGGACAATGCAGCCAATGTCCCAGGCGGCCTTGACCGGATCAAGGCGGTAGGCGGTGCCGGGCACGCGGGCGCCATTGGGGACCACCGTGCCCTCGACCAGCGGACCGAGCAGCTTGGTGCACTCAGGGAAACGCAGCGCCAGCAGGCCGCAGCCGAGGGTATCCATCAGGCAGTGGCGGGCGGTATCCAGGGCTTCGGGGGATTCGACGCGGTAACCGAGCACATAGTCGGCGAGGGTCTGCAGGACCTGGTCGTAGTCGGGGCGAGTGTTCAGATCAGCGTTGGCGCTCATTCGTGGCTCCTTGAAAAAGAGCTGCTTTGCAGCCCATCGCGGGGCAAGCCCGCTCCCACGCAGACTGTACCTTTGGCGTGGGAGCGGGCTTGCCCCGCGATGGGCCAGTAAAACCGAGCGCTGATAGTGCGTTTAGAAGCTATCGCCAGGCACGCGCACCCAGCCCTCCATCAACACCCGAGCACTGCGGCTCATGATTGCTTTGGTCACGGTCCACTGCCCGTCCACCTGGCGGGCTTGCGCACCCACGCGCAACGTCCCGGACGGATGGCCGAAGCGCACCGCGCTTCGTTCGCCACCGCCTGCGGCAAGGTTGACCAGGGTCCCGGGAATCGCCGCTGCCGTGCCAATGGCCACCGCCGCGGTGCCCATCATGGCGTGGTGCAACTTACCCATGGACAGGGCGCGCACCAGCAGATCGACATCGCCCGCATCGACCACTTTGCCGCTGGAAGCAGTGTAGGTGGTCGGCGGCGCGACGAAAGCGACCTTGGGCGTGTGCTGACGCCCGGCAGCCTGGTCGATATGTTCGATCAGCCCCATGCGCACCGCTCCGTGGGCGCGAATGGTCTCGAACCGCGCCAGTGCAGCGGCGTCGCCATTGATCGCGTCCTGAAGCTCGGTACCGGTGTAGTCGAGGTCGGCGGCGTTGATGAAGATGGTCGGGATGCCGGCGTTGATCAGGGTTGCCTTGAAGGTACCGACACCTGGCACTTCAAGGTCGTCGACCAGATTGCCGGTAGGGAACATCGCCCCGCCGTCACCATCCTCGTCGGCGGCCGGGTCGAGGAACTCCAGCTGCACCTCGGCGGCCGGGAAGGTCACGCCGTCGAGTTCGAAATCACCGGTCTCCTGCACCTCACCCTCGGTGATCGGCACATGGGCGATGATGGTCTTGCCGATGTTGGCCTGCCAGATGCGCACGGTGGCAACGCCGTTGCGTGGCACCCGCGCGGGGTCGACCAGACCGCCACTGATGGCGAACGAACCTACCGCGGCCGAGAGGTTGCCGCAGTTGCCGCTCCAGTCGACGAAGGCCTTGTCGATCGACACCTGGCCGAACAGATAGTCGACATCATGCTCGGGCTTGATGCTTTTCGACAGGATCACGGTCTTGCTGGTGCTGGACGTCGCGCCGCCCATGCCGTCGATCTGCTTGCCGTACGGGTCGGGGCTGCCGATCACCCGCAGCAGCAGGGCATCGCGGGCGGGGCCAGGGATCTGCGCCTGTTCGGGCAGGTCCTGCAGGCGGAAGAACACGCCTTTGCTGGTGCCGCCGCGGATGTAGGTGGCGGGGATTTTTACTTGTGGTGCGTATGCCATGGTCAATGTTCCTTTGTCCGTGGGAGCGGGCTAGCCCCGCGATGGACCTTAAACCGCCATCGCGGGGCAAGCCCGCTCCCACAAAACCACTATGCGTTCATGTGCCTTACGCGGTGCCTTCCAGGAAGTCCTGGGCAAAGCGCTGCAGCACCCCGCCCGCTTCGTAGATCGACACTTCTTCGGCGGTATCCAGGCGGCAGGTCACCGGCACCTCGACACGCTCACCATTGCGCCGCGTGACCACCAAAGTCAGCGTGGCGCGCGGTTTGCGCTCACCGAGCACGTCATACACCTCGCTGCCGTCGAGCCCCAGGGTCTTGCGGTCGGTCCCCGGTTTGAACTCCAGCGGCAGCACACCCATGCCCACCAGGTTGGTGCGGTGGATACGCTCGAAGCCTTCGGCGACGATCGCCTCGACCCCCGCCAGGCGCACGCCCTTGGCCGCCCAGTCACGTGACGAACCCTGGCCGTAGTCGGCACCGGCAACGATGATCAACGGCTGCTTGCGCTGCATGTAGGTTTCGATGGCTTCCCACATGCGGGTCACCTTGCCTTCCGGCTCGATGCGCGCCAGCGAACCCTGCTTCACGCTGCCGTCGTCCTTGCGCACCATCTCGTTGAACAGCTTGGGGTTGGCGAAGGTGGCGCGCTGGGCGGTCAGGTGGTCGCCACGGTGGGTGGCATAGGAGTTGAAGTCCTCTTCCGGCAGGCCCATCTTCGCCAGGTATTCACCCGCGGCGCTGTCGAGCATGATGGCGTTGGACGGCGACAAGTGGTCGGTGGTGATGTTGTCCGGCAGCACCGCCAGCGGGCGCATGCCGCGCAGGGTACGCTCACCGGCCAGGGCGCCTTCCCAGTAAGGCGGGCGGCGGATGTAGGTGCTCATCGGGCGCCAGTCGTACAGCGGCGCAACCTTCGGCCCCTTGTCCTCCTCGATGGTGAACATCGGGATGTACACCTGGCGGAACTGCTCCGGCTTGACCGACGCACGCACCACGGCGTCGATTTCCTCGTCGCTCGGCCAGATGTCCTTCAGGCGGATTTCCTTGCCATCCACCAAACCCAGCACATCCTTCTCGATATCGAAGCGGATGGTGCCGGCGATGGCGTAGGCCACCACCAGCGGCGGCGAGGCGAGGAAAGCCTGCTTGGCGTACGGGTGGATACGCCCGTCGAAGTTGCGGTTGCCCGACAGCACGGCGGTGGCGTACAGGTCGCGGTCGATGATCTCTTGCTGGATCACCGGGTCCAGTGCACCGGACATGCCGTTGCAGGTGGTGCAGGCGAAGGCGACGACACCGAAGCCCAGTTGCTCCAGTTCCTGCTCGAGCCCGGCCTCCTTGAGGTACAGCTGCACGGTCTTGGAGCCCGGCGCCAGCGACGACTTGACCCACGGCTTGCGGGCCAGGCCGAGCTTGTTGGCGTTGCGCGCCAGCAGGCCAGCGGCGATCACGTTGCGCGGGTTGCTGGTGTTGGTGCAACTGGTGATGGCGGCGATGATCACCGCGCCGTCCGGCATCTGCCCCGGCACTTCCTGCCACTGCCCGGCAATGCCCTTGGCCGCCAGGTCGCTGGTGGCCACCCGGGCGTGCGGGTTGGACGGGCCGGCCATGTTGCGCACCACGCTCGACAGGTCGAAGCTCAGGGTGCGCTCGTACTCGGCCTTGGCCAGGCTGTCGGCCCACAGGCCGGCGGCCTTGGCGTAGGTCTCGACCAACTGCACCTGCTGCTCATCGCGGCCGGTAAGCTTGAGGTAGTCGATGGTCTGCTGGTCAATGGCGAACATCGCCGCGGTGGCGCCGTATTCCGGGGCCATGTTGGAGATGGTGGCACGGTCGCCCAGGGTCAGCGCGCTGGCGCCCACACCGTGGAACTCGAGGTAGGCACCCACCACCTTCTGCTTGCGCAGGAACTCGGTCAGCGCCAGCACCAGGTCGGTGGCGGTGATGTTCGGCGCCAGGCGGCCGGTCAGCTCGACGCCGACGATTTCTGGCAGGCGCATCCACGAGGCGCGGCCGAGCATCACGTTCTCGGCCTCCAGGCCACCGACGCCGATGGCGATCACGCCCAGGGCATCGACATGCGGGGTGTGGCTGTCGGTGCCGACGCAGGTGTCCGGGTAGGCCACGCCGCGCTCGCTGTGGATCACCGGCGACATCTTCTCCAGGTTGATCTGGTGCATGATGCCGTTGCCCGGCTGGATCACGTCGACGTTCTTGAACGCCTTCTTGGTCCAGTTGATGAAGTGGAATCGGTCTTCGTTGCGACGGTCTTCGATGGCGCGGTTCTTCTCGAAGGCCTGCGGGTCGAAGCCGCCGCACTCCACCGCCAGCGAATGGTCGACGATCAGCTGTACCGGCACCACCGGGTTGACTGCGGCGGGGTCGCCGCCCTTGTCGGCGATGGCGTCGCGCAGGCCGGCCAGGTCCACCAGCGCGGTCTGGCCGAGGATGTCGTGGCACACCACGCGGGCCGGGAACCAGGGGAAGTCGAGGTCGCGCTTGCGTTCGATCAGCTGTTCGAGCGACGCGTCAAGGGTGGCCGGATCGCAGCGGCGCACGAGGTTTTCGGCCAGTACGCGGGAGGTGTATGGCAGGCCGTCGTAGGCGCCGGGCTTGATTGCCTCGACCGCGGCGCGGGCGTCGTAGTAGTCCAGGGCGGTGCCTGGCAGGGACTTGCGGAATGCGCTGTTCATATCGTTATCTGGCTCGGTCACGGTTTACCTGGGCAGGCATCGGCAGACTCGTGGGAGCGGGCTTGCCCCGCGATTGCGCCGCAAGCGCCAGCGAGGTTGAACCTGCTGGCGCAATCGCGGGGCAAGCCCGCTCCCACAACTGACCTACAGCCTGTCTCTTCTGATCAACGCTGTTCGATCGGCACGAACCGGCGCTGCTCGACGCCGGTGTATTCGGCGCTCGGGCGGATGATGCGGTTGTTGGCGCGCTGCTCGAACACGTGGGCGGCCCAGCCGGTCAGGCGCGAGCAGACGAAGATCGGGGTGAACAGCTTGGTCGGGATGCCCATGAAGTGGTACGCCGAGGCATGGTAGAAGTCGGCGTTGGGGAACAGGCGCTTCTGCTCCCACATGGTCTTGTCGATCGCTTCGGAGACCGGGTACAGCACCTTGTCGCCCACTTCGTCGGCCAACTGCTTCGACCAGCCCTTGATCACCTCGTTGCGCGGGTCGGACTCTTTGTAGATGGCGTGGCCGAAGCCCATGATCTTGTCCTTGCGCTCGAGCATGCGCAGCAGCTCGGCGGTCGCTTCCTGCGGGCTCTGGAAGCGCTCGATCAGCTCCATTGCCGCCTCGTTGGCGCCGCCGTGCAGTGGGCCACGCAGCGAGCCGATGGCGGCAGTGATGCAGGAATACAGGTCCGACAGGGTCGAGGCACATACCCGGGCGGTGAAGGTCGAGGCGTTGAATTCGTGCTCGGCGTACAGGATCAGCGAGACGTTCATCACCTTGACGTGCAGCGCGCTTGGCTTCTTGCCGTGCAGCAGGTGCAGGAAGTGGCCGCCAATGGTGTCTTCGTCGCTGCTGCAGTCGATGCGCACACCGTGGTGGGTGAAGCGGTACCAATAGCACATCACTGCCGGGAACAGCGCCAGCAGGCGGTCGGTCTTGTCGTGCTGGGCGTCGAAGGTCAGCTCCGGCTCCAGGGTACCGAGCACCGAGCAGCCGGTGCGCATCACGTCCATCGGGTGGGCGTCGCGCGGGATGCGTTCGAGCACCTCCTTGAGCGCCTGCGGCAGGTCGCGCAGGCCCTTGAGCTTGCGCTTGTAGTCGGCCAGCTCGGCTTTGCTCGGCAGCTCGCCGTACAGCAGCAGGTAGGCGACTTCCTCGAACTCGGCGCCGGCGGCCAGATCGCGCACGTCATAGCCGCGGTAGGTCAGGCCGGCGCCGGCCTGGCCGACGGTCGACAGGGCGGTCTGCCCGGCCACCTGGCCACGCAGGCCTGCGCCACTGAGTACTTTTGCTTCGGCCATGGTGTTTCTCCTTTCTTGAATTTGTTATCGAAGTCTTTCTGGCTAATCAGGGTGGCTGTACCTGCGCTTTCGCGGGGCAAGCCCGCTCCTACAGGTACAGCGCCATGTCTGAAACTCGAGCCTCAGCGTGGGAGCGGGCTTGCCCCGCGAAGAGGCCCGTACAGGTTCAAGCCTTCTTCTGGGCGAACAACGCATCGAGGCTCTGCTCGAAGGCGTGGTAGCCGATGGCATCGTAGAGCTCCATGCGGGTCTGCATGGTGTCGATCACGTTCTTCTGCGTGCCGTCGCGGCGCAGGGCGGTGTAGACGTTCTCGGCAGCCTTGTTCATGGCACGGAAGGCCGACAGCGGGTACAGCACCAGCGACACGTCCACCGAGGCCAGCTCTTCGGTGGTGTACAACGGCGTCGCGCCAAATTCGGTGATGTTGGCCAGGATCGGGGCTTTGACCCGGTCGGCGAAGGTCTTGTACATCGACAGTTCGGTGATGGCTTCCGGGAAGATCATGTCGGCGCCGGCCTCGATGCAGGCCGCGGCACGGTCCAGGGCTGCGTTCAGGCCTTCCACCGCCAGGGCGTCGGTACGCGCCATGATCACGAAGCTGTCATCGGTGCGGGCATCCACCGCGGCCTTGATGCGGTCGACCATCTCCTGCTGGGAAACGATCTCCTTGTTCGGGCGGTGGCCGCAGCGCTTGGCGCCGACCTGGTCTTCGATATGGATGGCGGCGGCGCCGAACTTGCTCATCGACTTGACGGTGCGGGCAACGTTGAAGGCCGAGGCACCGAAACCGGTGTCGACATCCACCAGCAGCGGCAGGTCGCACACGTCGGTGATGCGGCGCACATCGGTGAGCACGTCGTCCAGGTTGCTGATGCCCAGGTCCGGCAGGCCCAGGGAGCCGGCGGCGACGCCGCCACCGGACAGGTAGATGGCCTTGAAGCCGGCGCGCTTGGCCAGCAGGGCGTGGTTGGCGTTGATGGCCCCGACCACCTGCAGCGGATGTTCGGCGGCAACCGCGTCACGGAAACGCTGGCCGGGCGTGCTCTTCACTGTCATGACTCACCTCGTGGGCTATTGTTGTCGGCGCCTTGGTAGTGACGCTCGATATTGCGTTTGGACGCGCCGATGTGGCGACGCATCAGGAGTTCTGCCAGTTCGCCGTCGCGGGCTTCGATGGCGTCGAGAATGCGGTGGTGCTCGGCAAAGGCCTGGCGTGGCCGGTTGGGCGTGGTCGAGAACTGGATGCGGTACATGCGCACCAGTTGATAGAGCTCGCCGCAGAGCATCTTGTAGAGGGTCTGGTTGCCGCTGCCCTGGATGATCCTGTAATGGAAGTCGTGGTCGCCTTCCTGCTGGTAGTAGCCCTGCCCGGCCTGGAACGCGGCATCGCGCTCATGGGTGTCGAGCACATGGCGCAGTTCGTCGATGGCGGCCTGGCTCATGCGCTCGGCGGCCAGCCGGCAGGCCATGCCTTCGAGCGACTCGCGGATTTCGTAGAGTTCGATCAGCTCGGCATGGCCAAGCGACACTACCCGTGCACCGACGTGCGGCACCCGCACCAGCAGGCGCTGGCCCTCCAGCCGGTGAATCGCCTCGCGCAGCGGGCCGCGGCTGATGCCATAGGTACGTGCCAGTTCCGGCTCGGAGATCTTGCTGCCGGGGGCGATTTCGCCTTTGACGATGGCCGCCTGGATGCGCCGGAAGACGTTTTCCGAGAGGGTCTCGGACTCGTCCTGCAGGATTGGGGTGGCTTGGGCTGTGTCCAGCATGATTGTCGACACCTTCGCATTCAATGACGGCAAAACTAGCTAAACCGCCCAGAAGAGTCAAAGACAAAAAGAACATTGTCGACAATTGTCTAATAACGAACTTACCGCACCACCATGCGGTCTGATCGCGGGTGCGCTGGCGTCAACACATCGGCGTGATAGAATGCCGCGCTCCTTCGGGAGCATGGATACGCTGCCTGTCATCATTTCATGCTGATGGCAGGCCAATAGGGACGCTTGGCCAGTCGCCTTGCCCTGAACCCCGCACAGCACCGCGCCAGGATTATGAGACCCATACCCGCTTTATTGCTGCTCTGCCTGACTCTGCTGCCGGCCCTTGCGCCTGCGGCACAGAAGACCGTCTATGGCCTGAACGAATACGCGCGCCTGGGCGAGCTCGACCTGGAAGTGGCGGCCAAGCTCGACACCGGCGCCAAGACCGCCTCGCTCAGCGCCCGCGACATCAAGCGTTTCAAGCGCAACGGCGAGAGCTGGGTGCGCTTCTACCTGGCGATAGACGCCGCCCACAAGCACCCCATCGAACGCCCCCTGGCCCGCGTCAGCAAGATCAAGCGCCGCGCCGGGGACTATGACGCCGAGTCCGGCAAGGCCTACACGGCCCGCCCGGTCATCGAGCTCGATATCTGCATGGGCCAGACCCGCCGCACCATCGAGGTCAACCTCACCGACCGCAGCGCCTTCCAGTTCCCGCTGCTGATCGGTTCCGAGGCCCTCAAGCACTTGGATGCGCTGGTCGACCCAAGCCTTAAATACGCGGCCGGCAAACCTGCCTGTGCCACCGAAGTTTCCAAAGCAGAGTAACTCCGATGCGCTCTCTTACCCTTCACCTGAAAGTCCTGATCACCGTCCTGGTGTTGCTGGGCGTCGCGGTCACGGCCTACCAGATCTTCTTCCTCGGCATTCCGGTGACCGAGGACGAGACCGATGACCTGTGGAACATCGACGCCAAGGTCGAGTTCGTCGCCAGCACCAAGGACCCGGTCAAGGTGCAGATGTTCGTGCCCCCGCTCAACCGTGACTATGTCAGCCTCAACGAGAGCTTCATCTCCAACAACTACGGGGTGAGCGTCAATCGGGTCGATGGCAACCGCAAGGTGACCTGGTCGGCGCGCCGCGCCAGCGGCAACCAGACGCTGTACTACCGCCTGGTGCTGACCAAGCGCTACAGCGCCGAAAAGACCAAGATCAAGGGCCCGACCTTCCGTGACAGCCTGGCCATCGAAGGCCCCGAGAAGCTGGCCGCCGAAGCGCTGATGGCGCCGATCCGCCAGCACTCGGCCGACGTCGAGACCTTCGTCGGCGAGACCATCAAACGTGTCAACAATCTCAACGACGACAACGTCAAGCTGCTGTTGGCCGGCGACACCTCGACGATGAAGAAGGCGCAGATCATCGACCTGCTGCTGTCCATCGCCCATGTGCCGCTGGAGAAAGTGCACACCATCCGCCTGGTGGCCGACACCCCGCAAACCCCTGAGCTTTGGCTGCGCAGCTTCAACGGCAACGACTGGCTGTACTTCAACCCGGACACCGGCGAACAGGGCCTGCCCAGCGACCGCCTGCTGTGGTGGACCGGTGACGACAACCTGATCACCGTCGATGGCGGCAAGAAGGCCAACGTCACCTTCAGCATGAATAACAGCGAGATGAACGCCATCCGTCTGGCCAAGCTGACCGACGAGAACACCGACGCCGACTTCCTCGAGTACTCGCTGTACGGCCTGCCGCTGCAGACCCAGCAGACCTTCATGATCATGGTGATGATCCCGATCGGTGTGCTGGTGATCCTGGTGCTGCGCAACCTGATCGGCCTGCAGACCCTGGGCACCTTCACCCCGGTGCTGATCGCCCTGGCCTTCCGCGAGACGCAACTGGGCTTCGGCATCATGCTGTTCACGGTGATCACCGCGCTGGGCCTGTCGCTACGCTCCTATCTTGAACACCTGAAGCTGCAGATGCTGCCGCGCCTTTCGGTGGTGCTGACCTTCGTCGTGGTACTGATCGCCGCCATCAGCCTGTTCAGCCACAAGCTGGGCCTGGAGCGCGGCCTGTCGGTGGCGCTGTTCCCGATGGTGATCCTGACCATGACCATCGAGCGCCTGTCGATCACCTGGGAAGAGCGTGGCGGCGGCCATGCAATGAAGGTGGCCATCGGCACCCTGTTCGCCGCATCGGTCGCACACCTGCTGATGACCGTGCCGGAGCTGACCTACTTCGTCTTCACCTTCCCGGCGGTACTGCTGATCCTGGTGGGCTTCATGCTGGCGATGGGTCGCTACCGCGGCTACCGCCTGACCGAGCTCGTGCGCTTCAAGGCATTCCTGAAGAAGGCTGACGCCTGATGTTCGGCCTGATCAAGACATGGAAAGCCCTGGAGGCCCGGGGCATCATGGGTATCAACCGGCGTAACGCGGACTACGTACTCAAGTACAACAAGCGCAGCCTGTACCCGATCGTCGACGACAAGATCATCACCAAGGAGCGCGCGCTGGCGGCCGGCATCCATGTGCCGGAGATGTACGGCATCATCGAGACCGAAAAGCAGATCGAGAAGCTCCACGAGATCATCGGCGAGCGCACCGACTTCGTCATCAAGCCGGCACAGGGTGCTGGCGGCGACGGTATCCTGGTGATCGCCGACCGCTTCGAGGAGCGCTACCGCACGGTCTCCGGCAAGATCATCAGCCACGAAGAGATCGAGCACCAGATCTCCAGCATCCTCACCGGCCTGTACTCGCTGGGCGGGCACCGTGACCGCGCGCTGATCGAGTACCGGGTCACCCCGGACCAGATCTTCAAGAGCATCAGCTACGAGGGCGTACCGGACATCCGCATCATCGTGCTGATGGGCTACCCGGTGATGGCCATGCTGCGCCTGCCGACCCGCCAGTCCGGCGGCAAGGCCAACCTGCACCAGGGCGCCATCGGCGTAGGCGTCGACCTGAGCACGGGGATGACCCTGCGCGGCACCTGGCTGAACAAGATCATCAGCAAGCACCCGGACACCACCAACGCGGTGGACGGTGTGCAGTTGCCGAACTGGGACGGTTTCATGAAGCTTGCCGCCAGTTGCTACGAGCTGTGTGGCCTGGGCTACATCGGCGTGGACATGGTGCTGGACCAGGACAAGGGACCGCTGATCCTCGAGCTCAACGCCCGCCCCGGCCTGAACATCCAGATCGCCAACGACTGCGGGCTGACCCAGCGCACCCACGCCATCGAGGCACACATCGAGGCGTTGGCCAAAGAAGGCCGCACCGAGAGCGCTGAAGAACGGGTAAAAGTGGCGCAAGGCCTGTTCGGGCACGTGCACACAGGTTGAACCGTGGGAGCGGGCTTGCCCCGCGATAGCGTAGCCAGGCCAAGCCCCAATCGCGGGGCAAGCCCGCTCCCACGATGTGCTGGAACGCCTCTGCACAACATGTGAATGTCGCCACCAGTGCTAGGCGCATTTCCTACACGGGTCTACAATCGCCCTCCTCGCTTTTTCATCGCCGTCCATTCTGATGCCGACCTGTACGCTCCACCCCCTGCCCTACCAGCCCGACCCCGCGCACTACTTCGCACGCCTGCGCATAGCGCCCGGTGCGATCCTGCTCGACAGCGCGCGCCCCAACGCCGAACGTGGCCGCTTCGACCTGCTCAGCGCCTGGCCGCTGCAGCACCTGCAAGCGCAAACGGCAGAGTCGGGCCAGGCGTACCTGCAGCGACTACGCCGGGCACTGGCAGAGCTGGGGACGGCACAGCTGCCCGACGGCGTGGAGCTGCCCTTTGCCGGCGGCCTGATCGGCTACCTGAGCTACGACTTCGGCCGCCGCCTGGAGCAACTGCCCACACAGGCGGACGATGACCTGGGGCTGCCGGACGCGCAGCTCGGCCTGTATGCCTGGGCACTGGTCAGCGACCACCATGCGCGCACCAGCCAACTGGTGTTTCACCCCAGCCTCCAAGCCACTGAACGGCAGCGCCTGGTGCAGCTGTTCGAAGCTCCAGCCCAGGCCGACAGCGGCAAATTCGCGCTGCTGGCACCCATGGCGGGCGACCTGTCCGCGGCGCAATACCGTGCAGCGTTCGACAAGGTCCAGCAGTACATCCAGGCGGGCGACTGCTACCAGATCAACCTGACCCAACGCTTTAGTGCGCCCTGCCAGGGCGACCCGTGGCACGCCTACCAGGCCCTGCGCGCCGCATGCCCGACGCCGTTTTCCGGCTATCAGCAGCTGGACGCCGGCACGGCGCTGCTGAGCTTCTCCCCGGAGCGCTTCGTGCGCGTCAGCCAGGGCGAAGTCGAAACCCGCCCGATCAAGGGCACCCGGCCGCGCGGCGCCGACCCGCTGGCAGATGCGCGCAACGCTGCCGAATTGCTGGCCAGCCCCAAGGATCGCTCAGAGAACCTGATGATCGTCGACCTGCTGCGCAACGACATCGGCCGTACCTGCCAGATCGGCTCGGTGAAGGTGCCGGAGCTGTTCAGCCTGGAGAGCTACCCCAATGTCCATCACCTGGTCAGCAGCATCACCGGGCGCCTGGCACCCGGCAAGGACGCGCTCGACCTGATCGGCGGCAGCTTCCCGGGCGGCTCGATCACCGGCGCGCCGAAGATCCGGGCGATGCAGATCATCGATGAGCTGGAGCCCACCCGCCGGGCGCTGTATTGCGGCTCGCTGCTGTACATCGACGTACGCGGCGAGATGGACAGCTCCATCGCCATCCGCAGCCTGCTGGTCAAGGACGGCCAGGTCAGTTGTTGGGGCGGCGGCGCGGTGGTGGCCGACTCCGACTGGCAGGCCGAGTACGAAGAATCGATCGCCAAGGTGCGGGTGCTGATGGAGACCTTGCAGGGCCTGTAAAGCATCGCGGCGCCCCGACTTGCCCCGCGATTACGGCGCGACAGGTCTACCCCGCCATTTTTTGTTACCATCAGCTCACTACGAGCGCACAGCGCCACTCACCCGATGGAAACCGCCTGATGAGCCAACCCTTCGACGTCGCCGCCCTGGCCGCGACCTATGCCAGCAAGTCCCCGCAGGAGATCCTCAAGCTCGCCTTCGAACACTTCGGCGACGACCTGTGGATCTCGTTCAGCGGCGCCGAGGACGTGGTGCTGGTGGACATGGCCTGGAAACTGAACAAGCAGGTCAAGGTATTCAGCCTCGACACCGGGCGCCTGCACCCGGAAACCTACCGTTTCATCGACCAGGTGCGCGAGCACTACAACCTGCCGATCGAAATTCTCAGCCCGGACCGCGACAAGCTCGACCCCTTCGTCCAGCAAAAGGGCCTGTTCAGCTTCTACAAGGACGGCCACGGCGAATGCTGCGGCATCCGCAAGATCGAGCCGCTGCGCCGCAAGCTGGCCACGGTCAGCGCCTGGGCCACCGGCCAGCGCCGCGACCAGAGCCCGGGCACCCGTAGCCAGGTGGCGGCCCTGGAGATCGACGGCGCCTTCTCCACCCCGGAACGCACGCTGTACAAGTTCAACCCGCTGGCGCAGATGAGCAGCGAGGAAGTCTGGGGCTATATCCGCATGCTCGAGCTGCCGTACAACAGCCTGCATGAGCGCGGCTTCATCAGCATCGGCTGCGAGCCGTGCACCCGCCCGGTACTGCCCAACCAGCACGAGCGCGAGGGGCGCTGGTGGTGGGAGGAATCGACGCAGAAAGAATGTGGGCTGCACGCGGGCAACCTGATCAGTAAAGCCTGACGCACAGGCACAAAAAACCGGCCATCAGGCCGGTTTTTTGTGCCTGTGCACTCAGTGCACTGGAAGTTCGACGCCTTCGAACAGCTCTTCGAGCTCCTGCTTGTTGTGGCACTGGATGGCCTTGGCCATGACTTCGCGGGTCAGGTGCGGGGCGAACTTCTCGATGAAATCGCACATGAAGCCGCGCAGGAAGGTGCCGCGACGGAAGCCGATCTTGGTAATGCTGGCCTCGAACAGCTCGCTGGCATCCAGGCACACCAGGTCGCTGTCGAGCTTGGGGTCGACTGCCATCTTGGCCACGATGCCTACGCCCAGGCCCAGACGCACGTAAGTCTTGATCACATCGGCGTCGGCTGCGGTGAACACCACTTTTGGCGTGAGGCCGCGGTGGTTGAAGGCTTCGTCGAGCTTGGAGCGGCCAGTGAAACCGAATACATAGGTAACGATCGGATACTCGGCCACCGCTTCCAGAGTGAGCTTCGGCAACTTGGTCAGCGGGTGCCCCTGGGGCACCACCACACAGCGGTTCCACTTGTAGCACGGCATCATGATCAGGTCGCCGAACAGCTCGAGCGCCTCGGTGGCGATGGCGAAGTCGACGGTGCCGTCGGCGGCCATCTCGGCGATCTGCATCGGCGAGCCCTGGTGCATGTGCAGGGCCACTTCAGGGTACTGCTTGATGAAATTGCTGATCACCGGCGGCAGCGCGTAACGCGCTTGCGTGTGGGTAGTGGCGATCGACAGGGTGCCCTTCTTCTCGTTGGAGAATTCCTGGGCGATCTGCTTGATGCTCTCGACCTTGCGCAGGATCTCGCCGGCGGTATTGATGATGCGCTCACCGGCTGGCGTGACGCGGGTCAGGTGCTTGCCGCTGCGGGCGAAGACTTCGACACCCAGTTCGTCCTCGAGCAGGCGGATCTGCTTGCTGATACCGGGCTGGGAGGTGTACAGGCTTTGCGCCGTCGCGGAAACGTTGAGGTCATGGTGCGCCACTTCCCAGATGTAGCGCAGTTGTTGAAGCTTCATAGATATCCCTCAAAGACGGTAGGCCACCGGCGCACTGGCAGCGACGAGTTATAACTATATTAGTGGCTTGGGAAATAAATCTAGAACTATTTTGTTACTTTTGCCCGAAACTACTTACTCCCTACTTTCCGTTTTCCTACGGCCAAGGTGCTGTGCCAGCGGCACCATGTACACCGGCACCGATGACAGCTGCAGCAGGCGCACCGCCGTGCGGCCAATAGGTACCCCGGCGCCCGCCCCGGCGCTGTGGCTGCCGAAGATCAGCAGGTCGACACTCAGGCGATGCGCCTGCTCGAGGATGACCTGTGCCGGGTCGCCCTGGCGTACCCGCACCGCCTTTATCAGGGCCAGGTCGGCCTCCTCACCCAATTCGTCGCGAAAATTCTCCAGTACCCGCTGCTCGATAGTGGCCATCACCGTGTTGACCCCTTCGCTGTGCAGCGCGTCCAGGGTTTGCTCATCGAGGTAACTCTGCAGCAGGGATTCGGCAAACTGGCCCATGGGCTCGACTGCGTGGATCACGTAAAGCTCTGCGTTGAAGGTGCGCGCCAGGGCCAGGGCGTGCTGCATGACGAAAGGTGCGTACACACCGAGGTCGGTGGCGTACAGCATGGTGCGGATCATTCGGCCTCCTCGACTGCCGCTACGGCAGAGCAAGGTTGAGCTTAGCAGCGCCACCGGGCGCCGCTGTGCCGTCCGGCGCGGGCTGCAGGGGTGCTCAAACTTGCCGGTTACGTCGGTCGATGAAGGCCAGCGCCTGGTGCAAAGCCTCGATCCGCGGCAGTCGGCAACCGGCCGCATGGGCCCTTGCCAGCGGCTCGGCATAGATGGCCTGCAACTCCAGCGGCCGCTGTGCGGCGTGGTCGTGATACATGCTCGGCCAGTAGTCCGGCATCTGCTCGGTCACCCGGAACAGATGCTCGGCGTACCCGTCAGGCAACACCTGCCCGCAAGCACGGGCACCTTCGACCACTTCAGCCATCAAGGCCTGGATCAGCACCCGGCTGTCAGGATCGCTCATCAGAGGCGTAGTGCTGGCGTTGAGCAGCACCGCAAGACCGTTGTACGGCACGTTCCACACCAGTTTCTGCCAGCGCGCCTGGTTGAGGTCGAGCATGGCCTGCGAGTCGACGCCGGCGGCTCGGAACAGCTCGGCGCCCTCTTTCACCACCGCCAGCCCGGCATCTTGCGCCGGCCCGCTGTGGTAGCCGAGGTTGACCGCACCCAGCGCCTGATGGCGGACTACCCCGGGGCGTTCGCGGTTAACGCAGATGAAGCACAGGCCACCGAGCAAGTGCATGTCCGGGCGCAGTGCCGGGCGCAGCTGCTCTTCCACCCCCAGGCCGTTCTGCAGCAATACCACCTTGGCGCCGGGCGCCGCCGCCTGCACGATCGATGGCGCCAGCTCAGCATTGCTGGTGGCCTTGGCGCCCACCAGCAGCCAATCGCACGGCGGCATGTCGGCAGCACTGGCGTAAGCCTGGACCTGCTGATGCAACTGGCCGTGCAGCGCGCTGTCGAGTGTCAGCCCGTGCTCGCGCACCGTGGCGTACTCGCTGCGCAGCAAAAAATGCACATCGAAGCCAGCGCGGGCCAGCATCAGGCCATAAAAGCCACCAATGGCCCCACTGCCAATGATGCCGATGCGAGTAGTGCGAACCTGCATGCCTTCTCTCCTTCGTGTGTGTTCGTCGGTTTTTAGCACGTAAATCAGCCGGTTTTCGATCCCTCACTATACTGGGGCAAAGAAGGTCAAATAATCGACACGGAGTCGAGCATGTGCGGATACCTGCCTCATCCGGATGACATCCCGGTCGAACTCACCCTTCGCCCCACATCCAGCCTGTTTCGTCGCCACCTCTACACCCAGGGCCTCGGCGGCATCGCCTGCAACCAACCACGCGCCTACCGTCGCGGCACTGCCGTCGAGGTGCTGATCCCTTCATTGGGGCTGGACGCACATTACCCCGGCTACGTCGCCTGGTGCCAACGGCTTGACCAGGGCTATCGAGTGGGTGTGGCGTTCACCGACAGCCAGGCGCTGTTCGGTGCACGCATGGGCGAGCAGGCCTGCCAGATCCAGCACTATTGCCAGGAGCACGCCCAGGCTGACCTTGACAGCAGCGCGGCGCAACAGTTGGCCGCGCAGTGGATCAGCCTGCACGCGGAGGCCTTTTCCGAGGCCAGCCTGGGCACCCCCACCCCCTGAATCACCGCTCCACCCGCAAAAACCCAGTATCGACGGGCCCCAGCCCATTGTCCCGCCCCCGCTAACGCGTTAAGGTTCGGCCTCCCCGCTGCGAACAATCTGCTGCTGGGCCGCACGGGGATTGCTGGCGGCCGGCACCCGTGACCTGACGAGTAACACGATGGCTGATTTACCGATCGATGACTTGAACGTTGCCTCCAACGAGACCTTGATCACCCCTGATCAGCTCAAGAAGGAAATCCCTCTCAGCGCCAAAGCCCTGCAGACCGTGACTGCCGGCCGCGAAGTGGTGCGCAATATCCTCGACGGCAAGGACCACCGCCTGTTCGTAGTGGTCGGCCCGTGCTCCATCCATGACATCAAGGCTGCCCACGAATATGCCGAACGCCTGAAAGTACTGGCCGAGGAAGTCTCGGACACCCTGTACCTGGTGATGCGCGTGTACTTCGAGAAGCCACGCACCACCGTAGGCTGGAAAGGCCTGATCAACGACCCCTACCTGGACGACTCGTTCAAGATCCAGGACGGCCTGCACATTGGTCGCAAGCTGCTGCTCGATCTCGCGGAAATGGGCCTGCCCACCGCCACCGAAGCACTGGACCCGATCTCCCCGCAGTACCTGCAGGACCTGATCAGTTGGTCGGCCATCGGCGCACGCACCACCGAATCGCAGACTCACCGCGAAATGGCTTCGGGCCTGTCTTCGGCGGTCGGCTTCAAGAACGGCACCGACGGCGGCCTGACCGTGGCGATCAACGCCTTGCAGTCGGTCTCCAAGCCGCACCGCTTCCTGGGGATCAACCAGGAAGGCGGCGTGTCGATCGTCACCACCAAAGGCAACGCCTATGGCCACGTGGTACTGCGCGGCGGCAACGGCAAGCCCAACTATGATTCGGTCAGCGTCGCCCTGTGCGAGCAGGACCTGGCCAAGGCGAAGATCAAGGCCAACATCATGGTCGACTGCAGCCACGCCAACTCCAACAAGGACCCGGCCCTGCAGCCGCTGGTCATGGAAAACGTGGCCAACCAGATCCTCGAAGGCAACCAGTCGATCATCGGCCTGATGGTCGAGAGCCACCTGAACTGGGGCTGCCAGGCCATTCCGAAGAACCTGGACGAGCTGCAGTATGGCGTTTCCGTGACCGACGCCTGCATTGACTGGGCGGCCACCGAAAAAACCCTGCGCAGCATGCACGCCAAGCTCAAGGATGTGCTGCCGCAGCGCCAGCGCGGCTAAACCTTGCGCACATGAAAACGCCGGGCAATGCCCGGCGTTTTCATGTATAGGGTAAAGTTTTCAGGCCTTGCTCGAGTGACGCTGCTGACGCTCCATGTAGCGCTCGACGTACGAACAGGACGGGATGACGGTGTAACCCATCTGCTCGGCGTACTCCAGTGCCTTTTCGGTCAAGGCGGCGGCGATGCCGCGCCCGCGCAGGGCGTTGGGCACGAAGGTGCGGTAGATGTCCAGCGTCTGCTTGCCCAGGTCCATGTACGTGAGGTACGCCCGGTGACCGTCCACATTGGTCTCGAATTGATGACCCGCCTGGTCATGGTGGATGGTCAGCGTCTCGCTCATCACTACTCCTCGCAGGTCTTGTCGGCAGACCCATACCTTACCGATGTGTTTATGTCCGGCGGGGAACCTCTGCGCCACCTCTAGGTTTTGTACGAAAAGTGCCTGCGCGACGATCATGCTGCGTTGAAAACAGGCTCGGAATGCTCATTTGCAGCCAGCAAACTCCGCTTCCTCGCCTGTTTTCGCCTTGCCTGATCGCCGCTCGGCGACTTTTCGTACCAAACCTAGCCCCTTGGACAGCTGCACGACCTTGATCGTTCTGCCCCTGGGCACCTACAAATAGTAGGCGGCACAAGCGGGGTTGCTCAAGCGGCCGGACTGAAAATCCAACAGCGCGGTTTTGCCACACTGGCCTGGCAGCATGATACGCGCCGAATGCTCTTTGGGCTAAGACGCTCAGCGACAGTTGAAGTCACCCTTAGTTCAACAAAAAAGTTCCCACCCTACAATCGCTTGCGTGCGTCTCACACAATTTTCACAGATGGCCTGCACAGCCCGTCACTGCTGTCCGCTCGCGACATTTTTTTTGCAGTTCTTGCGCTCTGTCAGTTTACTTACTACAAGTAATGGGTACTATGTACGCCGGCCAGTTTCTCTTTTCCGAGAGATGGCTATTTAAATAGAAAGTCCTTGAAGGGGAACACGATGAACAACGTTCTGAAATTCTCTGCTCTGGCCCTGGCCGCAGTTCTGGCTACCGGTTGCAGCAGCGTCTCCAAAGAAACCGAAGCTCGCCTGACCGCTACCGAAGACGCAGCAGCTCGCGCCCAGGCTCGTGCAGACGAAGCCTACCGCAAAGCTGACGACGCTCTGGCAGCTGCTCAGAAGGCTCAGCAAACTGCTGACGAAGCCAACGAGCGCGCTCTGCGTATGCTGGATAAAGCCAGCCGCAAGTAATAATCCTCACGGATTGTTAAGAAGCCGACCCACTTGTGGGTCGGCTTTTTTATTGCCTGGTGAAAGGCTGTGCGCACAAACGAAAAAGGCCTGCACTAAGGCAGGCCTCTTTACGAGTCGCAAATGGCTTACTGCAGTTCGGCTGGGATGCTCGAGACCACCGGCGCGGTACCACCATTGACCGGGACGGCGATTTCAACCGGCATGCCATCTTCGGCAGCGACCACATCACGCACCATGTCCCAGTTCATGCGCAAGTTGTTGGCCAGGTCCTCACGCTTGAGCAGCGCGTTGATGACTGCGGTGTGCTTGTCGACCACCGACGGGTTGCCTTGGTCATCCAGCGGCGTGTGCGCCTCGAGATAGACTTTGCCGCCACTGACGCCGAACTTGTAAGGCTCGTTGATGATGCGAACCGAGGTGTTTACCGGGACCATCTTCGACAGGGTCAACACGTTGTTATTGAGCATGCGGAAGCAACCGTGACTGGTGCGCATGCCAATACCGAACTTCTTGTTCGAACCGTGGATCAGGTAGCCCGGCACGCCCAAGGTGAACTTGAACGGCCCCAGCGGGTTGTCCGGACCGGCCGGTACCACCGCGGGCAGGATGTCGCCATCGGCAGCGTGCTCCTTGCGAATGGAGGCAGGTGGCGTCCAGGTCGGGTTCGGGGTCTTGGCGGTGATGCGGGTATTGGCAATTGGCGAGCCCCAACCTTCGCGACCGATGCCCAGCGGGAACGTATGCACCACGTTCTGCCCTTTCGGGTAGTAGTAGAGGCGGTACTCGGCGAGGTTGATGACGATGCCTTCACGCGGCCCGGGCGGCAGGACGTAGCGCGTGGGCAGGATGATCTCGGTACCGGCGCCCGGCAACCAGGGGTCGACACCCGGGTTGGCGGCGATCATTTCGAGGTAGCCCAGGTCGTTGGCGGTACCGATGTCGGCGAAGGTGTCTTCGTACTTGGCCTTGATCACCCGAACCTGGCCGACGACGTCTTCACCAGGAGGGGGCAACGGCAGCTCCAGCGCAACGGCGGGACCGGCTACCAGCAGGGCAGCCAGGGACAGGTTACGGGTGACGGCGGGAAAGCGCGGCAACATCCGGTAAATCCTTCGAAAGGTCAGTCAAGGGAGTCGATTGTACACCTGTGCACCAGCGAGCGGGAGGCGTTGGCGGCGGGCAAGCGTTTCAGATGATGAAAGGTGCTCAGAGCTCCGGCCAGACCGGGCGCATGCCGTGGCGCTGGGCATCGAGGATGGCCTTGCACAGCGCGCACAGGCGCTCGTCGCGGTAGATGGCGCGCTCCACCACCGACCAGCGCGGTTGCGCCGGCAGCAGGCCGCCGCACAGGGTACGGTCGGCCGGCACACCCAGCTCCAGCTGGCGGGCTGCCAGGTGTACGCGGATCTCCTGGCAGGCGAACAGGTCGAGCTGCTCGTCGGGCTCGATCAGTTGATAGGCGTACAGGGACCAGGCGGGGCGGGGCATCGGGGGCACTCGAATCGGGGGGCGCAACATTAGCCGAAAGCGGCCCCCGATAAAAGCGTCACAGCAAGGGTTTTATCGCCGGCCAGGCATTTTCCAGCAAACGCTGCTGGGCACCCTGGGCGGGATGAATACCATCGGCCTGCATCATCTCCGGCACCCCGCCGATGCCCTCGAGGAAGAACGGCACCAACGCCACGTTTTTCTCGCCGGCCAGTTGCTCGTAGACCCGGGCGAACGCCGTCGTGTAGCGCACGCCATAATTGGGCGGCAGGCGCATGCCCAGCAACACCACCTTTGCCCCCGCCTCACGGGCATCGTCGATCATCGAGGCAAGATTTTGTTGCAATTGCTGGGGAGGCTGCCCGCGCAGGCCATCATTACCCCCCAGCTCCAGCACCACCAGGCCCGGCTTGTGCGCTGCAAGCAGCGCCGGCAGCCGCGCCTGGCCACCGGCACTGGTGTCGCCGCTGATCGAAGCATTGACCACCTGATCGTCAAAACCCTCGCGCTGCAGGCGTTGCTGCAGGAGTGCGACCCACCCCTGGCGGGTATCCAGGCCAAAACCGGCGCTGATACTATCGCCGACGACCAGCACCGTTCCTGCCACCGCGCCCTGGGCCAGGCAACACAGGGCCAGACCGGCACTCAACCACCACATTCGCATCGGATTCTCCATGGGCCCCAGCATTCTCGTTGCGCAGAACCTTAGCAAAGTGGTCCCCAGCGCGGAAGGCGACCTGACCATCCTCCACGCACTCTCCCTCGACCTTGCCCAAGGCGACAGCCTGGCCATCGTCGGCGCCTCCGGCTCAGGCAAGTCCACCCTGCTCGGCCTGCTCGCCGGGCTTGATCGCCCCAGCGCCGGCAGCGTCATCCTGGCCGGCCAAGACCTCGGCCCGCTCGATGAAGACCAGCGCGCCCGGGTACGCGCCGAACACGTCGGTTTCGTGTTTCAGTCATTCCAGTTGCTCGACAGCCTCAATGCCCTGGAAAACGTGATGCTGCCGCTGGAACTCGACGGCCGCCGCGATGCCCGCGAGCAGGCCCGCAACCTGCTCGAGCGAGTCGGCCTGGGCAAACGCTTGAGCCACACCCCACGCCAGCTTTCCGGCGGCGAACAGCAACGGGTGGCGATCGCCCGCGCGTTCGCCGCGCAACCTGCGGTGCTGTTTGCCGATGAACCCACCGGCAACCTCGACAGCCACACCGGCGAGCGCATCAGCGACCTCTTGTTCGAACTGAACCAGGAGCGTGGCACCACGCTGGTACTGGTCACCCACGACGAGCGGCTGGCCAGCCGCTGCCGCCGCCTGATCCGCCTGGATGCCGGCCGCCTGGTCGCGCCCCTGGAGCCCTGATGACCCGTCTGCCCTTCCTGCGCCTGTGCGCGCTCTCGCTGCGCCAGCTGCTGCGCGATGCCCGCGCCAGCGAAGTGCGCGTGTTGTTCTTCGCCCTGCTGGTGGCAGTGGCGGCGAGCACCGCCATCGGCTACTTCGGCAGCCGCCTCAATGGCGCGATGCAGTTGCGCGCCAGTGAATTCCTCGGCGCCGACCTGGTGCTGCAAGGCAGCGCGCCGGCAACCGTGCAGCAGATAGCCGATGGCACCGTGCTGGGCCTGCGCCACGCCCAGGTGGTGGAGTTCACCAGCGTGGTCGGCGGCGACAACGGCATCCAGCTGTCGAGCATCAAGGCTGCCGACGCCGCCTACCCCTTGCGCGGCCAGTTGCGTAGCGCCGCCGCGCCCTATGCCGCAGAGACGCCCGGTGGTGGCCCGGCACCCGGCGAGGCCTGGGTCGAGCCACGCCTGCTGGCGGCGCTCGGGCTGTCGGTGGGCGACAGCATCGATGTGGGCATGAAGACCCTGCGCATGAGCCGCGTGCTGACCTACGAGCCAGACCGCGCCAACAACTTCTACAGCCTCACCCCGCGTGTGCTGATGAACCTTGCCGACCTTGAGGCCACCGGGGTGATCCAGCCTGGCAGCCGGGTCAGCTACCGGGAGCTGTGGCGCGGCGACATCGACGCCCTGGCCCAGTACCGCACAACCGCCGAAGCCAGCCTGGCAGCCAATCAGCGCCTGCTCGACACCCGCGATGGCAACCGTCAGATCGGCGGGGCGCTGGGCAAGGCCGAGCGCTACCTGAACATGGCCAGCCTGGTGGCTGTGCTGCTGGCCGGGGTCGCCGTGGCCCTGTCGGCCAGCCGTTACGCCGCCCGACGCCTGGACGCCAGCGCATTGCTGCGCTGCCTCGGCCTGTCGCGGCACCAGGCGCTGGGGCTGTACTGCCTGCAGCTGGCCATGCTCGGCGCGGTCGCAGCCCTCGGCGGCGCTCTGCTCGGCTGGCTCGCCCAATTGGGCCTGTTCCGCCTGCTCGAAGGCCTGCTGCCCAGCCAACTGCCCCCCGGCGGCCTCGCGCCCGCGCTTGCCGGGATCGGCACCGGGCTGGTGGCGCTGGCCGGTTTCGCCCTGCCGCCACTGGCCGCCCTTGGCCGCGTGCCGCCCTTGCGGGTGCTGCGCCGCGACCTGCTGCCCACGCCAACCAGCAGCTGGCTGGTGTATGGCGCTGCCCTGCTCGCCCTGGGCCTGATCATGTGGCGCCTGAGCCTCGATCTGCTGCTTACCTTCGCCCTGCTGGGGGGCGGCTTGATCGCCGCGCTGCTGCTCGGCGGCCTGCTGCTGCTCGGCTTGCGCAGCCTGCGCCAGCTGCTGGCCGGTGCGCCGCTGGCCTGGCGCCTGGGGCTGGGCCAGCTGTTACGTCATCCACTGGCAGCTGCCGGCCAAGCCTTGGCCTTCGGCCTGATCCTGCTGGCCATGGGCCTGGTAGCACTGCTGCGCGCGGAGCTGCTCGACAACTGGCAGGCGCAGCTGCCCAAGGATGCCCCCAACCATTTCGCCCTGAACATCCTGCCTGATGAACGCCAACCGTTCACTGAGCGCCTGGCGCAGATCAACGCGACCTCCGCGCCGCTGTATCCCGTAATCCCCGGACGCCTGACCCACATCAACGAGCAGCCGGTACGCCAGTTGGTGAGCAAGGAGTCCACCGGCGAGCGGGCGATTCAGCGCGACCTCAGCCTGACCTGGGCTGCCGAGCTGCCCCAGGGCAACGCGCTGAGCGCCGGCAACTGGTGGCAACAGGCGCCGCACGACGCTGCCATACCTGGCGTTTCGGTCGAGGCAGAGCTGGCTCAGAGCCTCAACCTGCAACTGGGCGACCTGCTGACCTTCGACATCGGTGGCCAGCAGCGACAGGCCAGGGTCAGTAGCCTGCGCACGGTGCACTGGGACAGTTTTCAGCCCAACTTCTACATGATCTTCCAGCCTGGGACATTACAGGGCTTGCCCGCCACTTATCTGACCAGCTTCTACCTTGCCCCTGGCCATGATCAGGAAGTCGTCGCGCTGTCACGGGCATTCCCGGCGGCGACCATCCTCCAGGTCGACGCCCTGCTCGGCCAGCTGCGCAGCATCCTCGCCCAGGTGACGCTGGCGGTGGAGTACGTGCTGTTGTTCGTGCTGGCTGCGGGGCTGGCGGTGCTGTTCGCCGGCCTGCAGGCAACCCTCGACGAACGCATCCGCCAGGGCGCCCTGCTGCGCGCCCTGGGGGCCGCAAGGCCGCTGCTGGTCAAGGCCCGGCGTATCGAATTCGGCTTGCTGGGTGCCGTCAGCGGCCTGCTCGCCGCACTGGGTTGCGAGCTGATCACCTGGGCACTGTACCGCTATGCCTTCGATCTGCACTGGGCGCCGCATCCATGGTTGCTGATGCTGCCACTGGCAGGCGCGGTGCTGGTGGGCGCCGCCGGGGTGATCGGCACGCGACGGGCGCTCAACGCCAGCCCGCTGGCGGTACTGCGCGAAGGCTGAACGCTCTGAGGGGCCAGGGGCCTGCCACGCAGCCCCCGGTTACCGATGAGCCGGCTACGGTTTGTAGCTGATGCGGTTGATGTACCAGGTCGCCTCGCCGGTAGGCGTCTGCACCAGCACCTCGTCACCCTCCTGCTTCTTGAGCAGGGCGCGGGCCATGGGCGAGTCGATGGAAATGTAGTCATTGCGCCCATGGATCTCGTCATAGCCGACGACACGGAAGGTCAACTGCTCGCTGTCGTCGTTCTCGATCTCCACCCAGGCACCGAAGAACACCTTGCCTTCCTGCTCGGGTGAATAGGCCACGACCTTGACGTCTTCCAGGCGCTTGCGCAGGTAGCGCACGCGGCGATCGATCTCGCGCAGCAGCTTCTTGTTGTACTGGTAGTCGGCGTTCTCGCTGCGGTCGCCCAGCGACGCCGCCCAGGCGACCTTCTGGGTAATCTCGGGGCGATAGACCCGCCACAGATGATCAAGCTCCTGCTTCAGGGCTGCATGACCTTCGGTGGTGATGATGTTGGTACTCAAGCGGCTGTCTCCTCAGTGCATCTCAAGCGGGCGCCAGGCGCCCACCGAGTGACCGAGCTTAGCGAAAAACCTGCGGGTTTGACACGCCGATCAGGCGCGCGTGATCAGCCCCTGGCGGGCGATGCGCGTGAGCTGGCCGATAACCTCGGCGGCATCCTCGGCGGCCGGCGCCTGGATCACGGCCAGGTCGAAACGGTCGTTGGCGTACTCGCCAAGCTGGGTGCAGGTTTCGAAGAACTGGATAAGGAACGCCCGGGCCTGGCCCTTGCGACGGGAAAAGCCGTCAAGGTTGCGCAGGAGCGTAGGCTGATGCTGGCCACCGAGCAGAATGCGCGGGGTGCGGGAGGCCTGGTCTTTGGCCAGGGGGGTCAAACAGACACTGGTACGTGGACAACTCATGGAGTTTTTCTCCGCCTCGCTGATCCCGCTGGGCAGCGGTGGGAGGCGTCACCGAACCAGCGCTTTAGCGGTATTTCGGATAACCCGGGGGGTTGCCCTGCGCCCCGCAAGTAGCTGTTTAAATCGGCGCAGTCGGTATGCTAGAGGCATCAGCTCCAAGATACAAGCCGCTCGGTGCAAGTTGATCGTATTCATCAACTTGCACCGAGCGGCTGGGAGCGTGCAGTTTGAGTTCAACGTGCGATCAGACGGTCCAGCGAGAAGCGACCCGCACCTTCGATCAGCACCGCCACACTGCCTGCCAGCAGCGCCAGGGCGAACTCATAGCCGTTATTGGACATGAACAGGCCGTTGTTGATGTGCACCGAGAAGATCGCCACCACCAGGGTGACACTCAGCGCCAGTGCCGCCGGGCGGGCCAGCAGGCCGACCACCAGGGCCAGGCCGCCGAAGAATTCGGCGCTGCCCGACAGCAGGGCCATCAGGTAGCCAGGCGCCAGGCCGATGCTCTCCATCCACTGGCCGGTGCCTTCGAGGCCGTAGCCACCGAACAGGCCGAAGAGTTTCTGTGCGCCGTGGGCCATGAAGATGACGCCGACCAGGACGCGTACGACGCTCAGGCCGAAACCGGCACGGGTAACGAACAGGGCTTTGAGGGAGTTGTTCATGTTGTTGCTTCCTTGTTTAAGCGGGTAGGTGTTGGATGAGCGCCATCTTAATCGATTGATTGAATAAGAAAATCGCAATAATCGTGTAATAACTATCGATTAATTTGATTTGTTAGCGCCTGACCAACCGCTCCAGGGAAGCGCGTTCACGGTTGAACGCCAGGTAGTACTTGTTGACACTGTTGACGAAGTTCACCGGCCCCATCCCCACTTGCTCCATGGCGATGCGCTCGGTCTGGAAAAACCACTGGTTGCCGTTGAGCCCGCGCCGCCGCGCTTCGGCACGCATGGCCTGAACCCGCTCAGGGCCGAGGTTGTAGGCCGCCAGGATAAACGCCATGCGCTCGCGCTCGTTGAGTTGCGGGCTGGCGAAGAACTTGCGGCGGATCAACGCCAGGTAGCGGGCACTGGCCTGGACATTGCCATCGACCGTGGCGGTGTTGCTCACCCCCACCCGCTGCGCCGCCGACGGGGTGATCTGCATCAGCCCATGGGCCCCGCCCGTGCCACGCGCCTTGGGGTCGAGGGTGGACTCCTTGAATGCCAGGGCCGCCAGGTTCAGCCAGTCGAACTGCTGGTCGCCCGCATGCTTCTGCAGGACCGGGCGCAGCGACTCCAGACGTTGCCGGTCCTGGCGCGCCAGCGGGTTGTGGACACGGTACTGGCGCCGGTAGATGCGTTCGAATGCGGCATCCTGGTTGTCCGGGGCGCGGTAAGTGGCGAGGAAGCGGTCCACCGCCGCCCGCAGCATCGGCGCATCAGGTCGCACATACCAGCGCAATGCTTGCGGCTGGGCCAGTTGCAGCTTGCTGTCCAGGCGCAGGCGCGGCATCACCCGCGCCCAGCGTTGGGCGATGGGCCGCTCCACCACGGTCAGCGGATAGATACCGGCCTGGACCATCTCCAGCACATCCTCCACCGCCAGGGTTGGATCAACCCACTCCACCTTGATCGGGGCTTGCTTGCGTAGCGCCAGGCGCTGGTTGATCGTCTCGATCGCGGCCCCGGCAGCGCTGGCACTGGTCAGGGCAACGGTACGCCCGGACAACTGCTCGACCCGGCTGTAGCTGCGCTCGCCCTTGCGCCCGACCAGCAGCAGAGGCACCTGGTCAAGCACCGGTGCACTGGCCTCGACGCCACGCACCCCGGCAGGATCAAGCAGTTCGCCTGGCGCGGCCAGGTCGCCTTCACCCCGCTGCAGGGCCCCGAGCAATTGCTCCTTGGCCCGCGGGATGATTTTCAAGGTGATTTCCTGATTGTCGGCGACCCGCGCATTGAGCGCGTGCTCCAGGGCGCGCAGCCGGTAGTACTCGACGCCCACCGGTTCGCCCTTGACCTCGCCGGAGCTGTTGCGGCTCTGGTTGACCAGCACCCGCAGCACCTGGCTGGAGCGGATCTGCGCCAGGTCGCGGGCCTGGCTGGCGGGCACATGCTGCTGGGGCCCCGGCTCGCGCGCAGTGGCCGGCCCGGCGGCCAGCAGCCCACACATCATCAAGGTCGTCAGCAGGGTTCGCAGCATGGAGGAAGAGGTCCGAGGGCGGTTGGCGGGCACCATGTGCAATGATCGATCCGTGATGACTGACGGCAAAAGACCACGGCAAACGTTTGAAGTTCTTGGTTTTTTCGTGATTTCCCGGTTTTTGCTATGCTGGCCGCCCCGCGGCACGAGGTAGCACCATGCAATTGATCGATATCGGCGTCAACCTGACCAACAGCAGTTTCCATGACCAGCAGGCGGCTGTGGTCGAGCGCGCCGTGCAAGCCGGCGTGGCGCAGATGGTGCTGACCGGTACCAGCCTGAGCGTCAGTGAAGAAGCCATTGAACTGTGCCAGCGCCTGGATGAACAAGGCCAGCGCCTGTTCAGCACCGCCGGTGTACACCCGCACGATGCCAAGAGCTGGACCAGCGACAGCGAGCGTCAGTTGCGCCATTTGCTCGAACAACCCCGGGTGCGCGCCGTCGGCGAGTGCGGGCTGGACTTCAACCGCGACTTCTCCCCTCGCCCGGAGCAGGAAAAAGCCCTGGAAGCCCAACTGGCCCTGGCCGTCGAGCTGCGTCTGCCGGTGTTCCTCCACGAACGTGACGCCAGCGAGCGGCTGCTGGCAATCATCAAGGGCTACCGCGACCAACTGAGCGCCGCCGTGGTGCACTGCTTTACCGGCGAGCGCGAAGCGTTGTTCGCCTACCTCGACCTCGACCTGCATATCGGCATCACTGGCTGGATCTGCGACGAGCGCCGCGGTACTCATCTGCATCCGCTGGTCGGCAATATCCCGACAGGCCGCCTGATGCTGGAGAGCGACGCGCCCTACCTGCTGCCGCGCAGCTTGCGGCCAAAACCGAAAAATGGCCGCAACGAGCCGGCGTACCTGCCCGAAGTACTGCGCGAGGTGGCGCTGCATCGCGGCGAAACCGTCGAATCCACCGCCGCCCACACCACCGCCTGCGCACGGGCGTTCTTCGGGCTACCTGTGGTTTCTTGACGCATATCAAGGAGGGCCCTGGCCCTGGCGGGCACAATGATGGCACCTTGCCAACAATGTTTCCGCCAACTCAGAGAAGACCTACCATGGGTGCCTGGCTTAGCAATATTTCCCTGAAGTACAAGTTCTGGGCCGTCAACGCAGTGGCCTTCGTCACCACCCTGCTGCTGGTGCTGTACGCAGTGTCCCTGGAGCAGCAGGCGCGCGCTTCGGGCGCGCAGGCCCTGGCCCAGCGCCAGGGCGAACTGCTGGCCGCCTGGCCCCCCGAGAAAACCCTGCCGGCCCAACCCGGGCTGATTACCTGGGGCAGCGGACAGACGCCCGAATTTGCAGGCGAACCCCTCGAAGCCTTGCGTGATGCCCAAGGCTGGGTCGAGTTGCCCGGTGCCTGGATCGCAGGTGACAACCCTGTGCTGGGGGCCCAGGTGTTCCGCCAGGGTGATCGGCACCTGGCCGTGCTGGCCCAGGTGCCCAGCCTGCGCCAGGTGTTCTTCGACCGTTTCGGCAACTATGCGGTGTGCGTGCTGGTGCTGATGCTGGCCATGCTCTGCGCTTCGCAGTTGTTGATCCGCTTCCTGCTCAGCCAGCTCAATACGCTGAAGGACGTGATGCTGCACGTGGAAAAAACCGGCGACCTCTCGGCCCGGGTACCGCTGGCTTGTGGCGACGAAGTCGGGCAGATGGCCGGCGCGTTCAACGCCATGCAGGCCACCTACCACCGCGTGGTCAGCACTGTCGCGCGCACCGCCGCGCAGCTCGACTCGGGCGCTGCGCGCCTGGCCGGGAGCATGGACGAAGTGCGCCACGGCATGATCGGCCAGCAGAGCGAGACCGACCAGGCCGCCACTGCGATCAACGAGATGACCGCCACCGTGCACCACATCGCCGAGCATGCTGGTGCCACCCGTGACTTGTCACAGAGCGCCGACGGCCTCGCCGGCAGCGGCCAGGCCGTGGTCAGCCGGGTCCAGGACTCGATTGCCGGCCTGTCCAGCGGCGTGCAGCAGACCGCCGAGATGATCCGCCAACTGGCCGATGACAGCCAGAAGATCAACGGGGTGGTCGGGGTGATCCACAGCATCGCCGAACAGACCAATCTGCTGGCCCTCAATGCCGCCATCGAGGCCGCCCGTGCCGGCGACCTGGGCCGCGGCTTCGCGGTGGTCGCCGACGAGGTGCGCAACCTGGCCAAGCGCGTGCAAACCTCCACCGACGAAATCACCACCATGGTCGCCGACCTGCAGGCCGGCACCCGCGATGCGGTGGACTTCATGCAGGAGAGCTCGTACAAGGCCGATGACTGCGTCAAGCAGGCCCAGGAAGCTGGCGAGGCCCTCGCCGAGATCACCCGCGCCGTGGCACAGATGCGCGAGAACAACACCCAGATCGCGGTGGCCGCCGAGCAACAAAGCCAAGTGGCCGAAGAGATGAACCGCGCGGTAGTGAGCATCCGCGACGTCACCGAACAAACCGTGCAGCAGACCGTGGGCTCAGCCACCACCAGCAGCGAACTGGCGACACTTGCCGGGGAGTTGAGCAAAGCCATCGGCCAGCTCAAGCTCTAGTTCATTGGCGCTATTGCCAGCATAGCCAGCCTCGATTGGCCCCCTCCCGGGGGCCGCACTAGACTTTGGGCATCTCCATGAGGAACTGCCCATGAGCAAGCGATTGCCCAACCTCCCCGCCTGGCAATGGCGTGGCTACCACCACAACCACCGCCACCCTGCCAACCTGGTGCTGCACCTGATTGCCGTGCCGCTGTTCATCCTGGGTGCGCTATTGGTGCTCTCGGGACTGTTCGCCCTGGACCTGTCGCAGATCGCCGTCGGCGTCATCGCCCTGATTGCCGGCCTTGGCCTGCAACGCCAGGGGCATCGACTGGAAGCCGAGCAACCGGAACCCTTCGCCAACCGCAAAGACGCTGTGCAACGCCTGCTCACAGAGCAATTCATCACCTTCCCACGGTTCGTGCTGAGCGGTGCCTGGTGGCGCGCCTGGCGTGAGCGGCACAAGCATCGGCATTGAGCGCCCCCAGCAGCCTCAAGCGAACACGGTCACCGTCTGCCGACTCAATGCCAACAGCTCGCCGTCAGCCGTCCACAAGCGAGCGGCAGCATGTCCATAACCATCCCGAGCATACTCGGTCTCCACGCAATAGCCGCACCAGTCCTGGGTCGAAAGCCGTGGCGTGGGCTGGACGAATTCGATGGTCCAGGTCAGCGTGCTGCCTGCGGCTGGCTGCTTCAGATACGGCATCAGGCTGGGCGGCCAGGCATCGACCAGGGCCAGCAGATGCGCCACCTCCAGAGGCGCATCAGGCACGTCACGCAGGCGCACCCAGCCGCCCATGTGGCGTGAATCGTTGCCGCTGAACGGCAGCCCACCGATAGCCCAGCGCAGCGCCACATGGCGCATGAACTCCGGGGTCACCCCTTTGATGTAGGGCAACTCTGGCGCTGACTGCTGCAACGGTTTGATTGCCGTCGGCGGTTGCGCCTCGACCACGACCGCCGAAGGCCTGCCAGCGCCGAAACTGCCCTGCACCAGCGTCACCACCTGGCCGCCCTGCACGGCACGACCGAGCAGGGTACAGACCGCCTTGCCCTCGCGCAGCACCTCCACTTCCAGGCTGATCGGTACATCCGGCGCCGCCGGGCCGACAAAGGTGATGGCCAGCGAACGCACCGGGCGGTCGTCAGCCAGCTTCTGCCGCATCGCCTCATGCACCATCGCGGCCATGAGGCCGCCGAATACCGCCCGCCCCTGCGCCCAGCTGGGCGGCACACAGACCGCTTCAGGGTGCAGGCGTGCTGCCGCCAACAATTCGGTGAAGTTCATCTGCCCTGGCTCCTGCGCAAAAGTCCCGATCTTAACCAGCGCCCGCGGGTGCGGCAGCCCGCATATCGGTCATTTGCCGGGCTTTCGGCGCGCCACGGCCTTGCGCAACACCTCGAGGGTGCTATCGGAGGTGCGTTCGGCGGCATGCAGCTCGTGCTCCCAGGCCACCTTGCAGCCTGCCAGGTCGCTGTGTTCGCGCACCTGCAGCAACCATTGAAAACGGTCATGCCAGTCGCCCAGGTCGCCCTGGGCTTTCTTCAACAGCCTTTGCAGCCGCTTGCCGGCGTGGTCGAGCTGCGGGTAAGCCTCGTCACCGTAGCGCACGCGCTTTATCAACAAGCGCAAGCGATGCCGGTCGTGGGCCGGGTCTTCCAGCGCCTGCGCCAAGGTACGCCACTGCTTGACCAGGCGCCTGTCGACACGCCGCTCCAGCCGCTGCACCAGCCCTTCACGGTCGGCCGCACGCAGGAACAGCGGGAACACGTCGAGAATCGCCAGTACGCGCGCAAGCTGGGGGCTTCGCGCCACGCTGGCGAAGGTACGCGCCCTGCCCTCCAGGCGGCGTTGCCCGGCCTGCAAGTGCCCGCGCTGGATGAGCTGCGCCGCCAGCACCTCGCGGTCACGCAGCGGCGTGGTCAAGGTACCCAGCGACTGCGCTGCGTCTTCCAGTTGCTCCACCCCCGGCAAGCCACGCAGCGGGCGCATGAGGCTGCGCAGGCGCCGCAGGGCGATGCGCAGGTCATGCAAAGCCTCGCTATCGGTATCGGCGTCCAGCCGCTCACGGCAGGCCAGCAGCCTTACCTGCAGCGTCAGTACCTGGATAACCACATGGTCGAGCATGGCGGACATGGCGCGCTCCTCGGTCAACGCCCGGCGCGGGACTCACGAATATAGAAACGCGCCTTCTCGGCTTTGCGGGTACAACCTTCGAACGCTTCGAACTGCTGCTGGGTCTTGGCCCCGGTCAGCAGTGACAGTGCCTTGGAATAGCTGACAGTACCGGCGAAGCCTTCGGCCTTGGCCAGGTCCAGTTCCTTCCACGCAGCATCGAGCTGGGTCCCGCAACTGTCGCGATAGGCCGTCTTGCCCGCGCAACCGGCCAAGGCCAGGACAATCAGAGGAAGGGTGATCCAGGCTTTCATCGGTGTTACCTCAAAGGTGAAAAAGTGGTCGTTCGACGGCACAGCGAGCAGAAAGTTGCCTGCTCAGCGTAGCCCAGTGCGGGCTACATTGAAGCACAGGCAACAATGGGTGCATTGTTGGGCCGTGGTGCACAATACGCAGGGGGAAGACCATGAGCAAACGCGTGGCATTGGTGCTCGGCTCGGGCGGTGCCCGGGGGTACGCGCACATCGGCGTGATCGAAGAAATCGAGCGACGCGGCTATGAAATCGCCTGTATTGCAGGGTGCTCCATGGGGGCGGTGATCGGGGGCATCTACGCGGCCGGCAAGCTCGACGAATACCGCAGCTGGATCGAAAGCCTGGACTACCTGGACGTGCTGCGGCTGGTGGATGTCAGCTTTCGCCTGGGGGCAATCCGTGGCGACAAGGTGTTCGGGCAGATACGCAAGATCGTTGGCGAAATCAACATCGAGCAACTGCGCATCCCCTACACGGCGGTGGCCACCGACCTTACCAACCAGCAAGAGATCTGGTTCCAGGAAGGCTGCCTGCACCAAGCGATGCGCGCCTCGGCGGCAATCCCCAGCCTGTTCACCCCAGTGGTACAGGGCAATCGCATGCTGGTCGATGGCGGCATTCTCAACCCGCTGCCGATCGTGCCGGTGGTGTCCAGCCACTGCGACCTGATCATTGCCGTCAACCTCAACGCCACCAACCAGAAGCAGTACCAGTTGCCGGTGATCGAACGCCCGGCAGCCTTCAAGATGCGCTTTGACTCACTGATCAGCTCGCTCGGCTCGCACCTGCCGTTTCGCCGCAAACCCGCTGAGGAGCTGATGCGCATCGAACAGGAAATCACCGCTGACGGCCTGACCCCGGCCAACCCCTGGCTGGGCGAAAGCGCCGAGCCACAGGGCCAGCAACCTGCCGCGGCGCCCGAGACCGAAGGCGCGCCAAAGTCCGCGACCGGCTCGGTCATCATCGATAACGTCGGCCCAGCTTCGCTGCTCGACCTGATCAACCAGAGCTTCGAGGTGATGCAGACCTCACTGGCGCAATACAAGATCGCCGGTTATCCGCCGGATGTGCTGATCAACGTACCCAAACGGGTATGCCGGTTCTTCGAGTTCTACAAGGCGCCTGAACTGATCGCACTGGGGCGCGAGGTTGCCCGGGATACGCTGGACAGCCACGAGGGGGTGCGCCGTTAGAGGCCCCTGCAGCAGAAACGAAACAGGCCGCATACGCGGCCTGTTTCGTGATTGCTGCATCACTTAGTAGCGAGTGATGTCGGCACTGCTTTCCAGCCATTTGCGGTAGGCCGCGAAGTCTTGCGAACCGGCACGCGAAGCGAGGTAGCGACGGATCTGCGCCTTCTCCTCGTCGGTGGCGGCAGCGCCTTCGTTGACACCCTTGAGCTGCAACACCACCAGGCTGCCGTCGCCCAGCACCACACTGCCGTACACCGGCTGGTCCTTGGACGCCGGCTTGCCCAGGCGGAATACCGCCTGCAGCTCGGCAGGGTCGATGCCGTCCTGGCCGCGGGTAGCAGCTTCCTGGACTTTCCAGCTCTGGCTTGCGGCCTTGATCGAACCGTCACGCAGGCCGGCAATCAGCTTGTCAGCCTTGCCCTTGAGTTCGGCAGTCGCCTTCTCCTTGGCCAGATGCTCGCTGATGTTCTTGGCCACGGCCTCCAGCGGCATTTGCTCAGGCTTGCGATGTTCCTTGACGCGCAGTACGACCACGGTCTCCGGGTCCAGTTCGACGCCATTGCTGTTGGCACCTTCCTCCAGCACTTCTTCACTGAAGGCGGCCTGGATCACCGCACGATTGGCGGTAATGCCCTCGCCACCTTCACGGCCGAATGGCGCGGAGGTATGCACTTTCAGGCCGAGGTCCTGAGCCGGCTGAGCCAGGTCGGAGGCTTCGAACGCGGCATCCTCGAGCTGCTTGGTGGCTTCGACGAAGCGCTGTTCCACTTGCTGGGTTTTCAGCTCGCGGGTCAGCTTGTCCTTCAGGCTGGCGAAGCTGGGGACATCCGGTGCTTCGACGCCCAGCAGCTTGATCAGGTGGTAGCCAAACTCGGTACGTACCGGGTCGGAAACCTGATCCTTGTTCAGCTTGTACAGCGCTTGCTCGAAGGCCGGGTCGTACACGCCAGGGCCTGCAAAGCCAAGGTCACCGCCGGTGCTGGCAGAGCCTGGGTCCTGAGAGAACTCCTTGGCCAGCTTGGCGAAATCCTCACCCTTGTTCAGGCGCTGCTGGATTTCTTCGATGCGGGCCTTGGCCTGGGCATCGTTGGCCTTGTCGTTGACTTCGATAAGGATGTGCGCGGCATGGCGCTGCTCGCCCAGGTTGGCGATTTCCTTGTCGTACAACGCCTTGAGTTCGTCGTCGTTGACCTTGACCTGGTCGAAGAAGGCCGACTTCTTCAGCTCGATGTAATCAATGACCACCTGGTCGGGGGTCATGAATTCCTTGGCGTGCTGGTCGTAGTGAGCCTTCACCTCGTCGTCGCTGACCTTGACCGCAGCCGGGTCGGCCTTGAAGGTCAGGGCGGCGAAATCGCGGGTCTGCTTCTCCAGGCGGGCGAACGCCTCAACCTGCTTGTCGGTGACGAAGCTGCTGCCGGCAAGGCCGGTGCGCAGCTGGCCGATGAGCATTTCCTGGGCGAGCATCTCGCGGAACTGCATGCGGCCGTAGCCCATCTGGCGGATGACCGAGTCGAAACGCTCGGCACTGAACTTGCCATCGACCTGGAACTCAGGCGTCTGCAGGATCAGTTGGTCCAGTGCAGCTTCGGAGAAAGCGAACTTGGCATCCTCGGCGCCCTGCAACAGCAGTTTGCGATCGATCAGCCCCTTGAGCGCCGCCTCGCGCAGCATCTTTTCGTCCAGCAGCGCAGGGTCGAAGTCCTTGCCCAGCTGTTGCATCAGCTGGCGGCGCTGCATGTCCACGGCCTGGCTCAGCTCGTTCTGGCTGATGGTCTGGCCGTTTACCTTGGCGGCGTCCTGGCTGTGGGTAGCAGCCTGGAAGATGGCCTCGAAACCGGTCAATGCCATCAGCACGACGATGAGGCCGATAATGGTCTTGGCAATCCAACCTTGTGAATTGTCCCTGATATTCTGCAGCATGCGTCCCCCAGAAACGGCTGTACCACTGCGTCGACAACCGCGGAGCGTGGGTAGAATCCTGATAGAAAAAAGGCGCATCCAGTGGATGCGCCCTTTTCGAAGCTTGCGTACCAGCGGGAACGTTTGCGAACCCGCCCGTCACGCGGTCGACCCTGGCCGAAACCTGGGCCGGCTGAAAGAGACGACTTAGTTGACGGCGTCTTTCAGGCCTTTACCAGCCTTGAAGCCTGGAACCTTGGCGGCAGCGATCTTGATCGCCTTGCCGGTTTGCGGGTTACGGCCGGTGCGCTCGGCGCGCTCTTTGACCGAGAAGGTACCGAAGCCAACCAGAACGACGTCGTCGCCTGCTTTCAGGGCACCGGTCACGGAGTCAATTACTGCGTCCAGCGCGCGGCCGGCAACAGCTTTCGGGATGTCAGCGGATGCGGCGATAGCGTCAATCAGTTCCGACTTGTTCACTCTAAGTCCCCTTATTTCTCTATTGAGTTTGTTTCTAAGTATGTAATGAAAAGCGTGTGTAACGAGCGCTGGGTGGCCTGTTGACAATGGCGTGCCGCTTTATAGCAAGGGCCCGAAAAAGCTGTCAACCAAAGCCCCCCAGCGAAATACTTACTAATGCGTGCTGATTCTTTCCTTAGCATCGCTGTCGCGCTTGTCATCTTTGGCGACAATCTCCGGAGCCACATCTGGCAAGGGCTCCGGGGCGTATTGCAGCGCAATTTGGAGGACTTCGTCAATCCATTTGACCGGTTTGATCTGAAGATCCTGTTTGATATTTTCCGGAATTTCCTTCAAGTCGCGAACATTCTCCTCGGGAATGATCACCGTCTTGATCCCGCCACGGTGTGCCGCCAGCAGTTTTTCCTTGAGGCCACCAATGGCCAGGACCTGACCACGCAGGGTGATCTCGCCGGTCATCGCGACATCTGCGCGCACCGGGATCTGGGTCAACGCCGAGACCAATGCGGTGCACATGCCGATGCCTGCGCTCGGGCCATCCTTGGGTGTGGCACCTTCGGGCATATGGATGTGAACGTCGCGCTTTTCATGGAAGTCTGCAGCGATCCCCAGGCTTGCGGCACGGCTTCGCACCACGGTCTGCGCAGCGGTGATCGACTCGACCATGACGTCGCCCAGCGAACCGGTCTTGATCAGCTGGCCCTTGCCGGGAATGACCACGGCTTCGATGGTCAGCAACTCACCGCCCACCTGGGTCCATGCAAGGCCGGTGACCTGGCCGATCTGGTCCTGCTGCTCGGCGAGGCCATAGCGGAATTTCTTCACGCCCAGCAGTTGCTCGAGCTGCTCGCCGGTAACCTTGACCTTGACCTGCTTCTGACCGGTGTGCTCCTTGACCACCTTGCGGCACACCTTGGCGATCTGCCGCTCCAGGCCTCGCACGCCGGCTTCGCGGGTGTAGTAGCGAATGATGTCGCGGATCGCCGAAACATCGACCTCCAGCTCATCCTTCTTCAAGCCGTTGGCCTTGACCTGCTTGGGCACCAGGTACTTGACCGCGATGTTGATCTTCTCGTCCTCGGTGTAACCCGGCAGACGGATGACTTCCATGCGGTCCAGCAGCGCCGGCGGGATGTTCATCGAGTTCGAGGTGCACAGGAACATCACGTCCGACAGGTCGTAGTCGACCTCCAGGTAGTGATCGTTGAAGTTGTGGTTCTGCTCCGGGTCGAGCACTTCCAGCAGTGCCGACGCCGGGTCGCCACGCATGTCGCTGCCCATCTTGTCGATTTCGTCGAGCAGGAACAGCGGGTTGCGCACGCCCACCTTGGTCATTTTCTGGATCAGGCGGCCCGGCATCGAACCAATGTAGGTACGACGGTGACCGCGGATTTCTGCTTCGTCACGCACGCCACCGAGGGCCATGCGCACGAACTTGCGATTGGTGGCGGCGGCGATCGACTCGGCCAGCGAGGTCTTGCCCACGCCAGGCGGGCCGACCAGGCACAGCACCGGACCGCGAATCTTCTTCACCCGCTTCTGCACGGCGAGATACTCGAGAATGCGTTCCTTGACCTCTTCCAGGCCATAGTGGTCGGCATCGAGGATCTCTTCGGCCTTGGCCAGGTCCAGGCGCACCTTGCTCTGGGCCTTCCACGGCACCTGCACCAGCCAGTCCAGGTACGAACGCACCACGGTGGCTTCAGCAGACATCGGCGACATCTGCTTGAGCTTGTTGAGCTCGGCCTGGGCCTTGGTCAGGGCGTCTTTCGGCAGGCCGGCGGCCTCGATGCGCTTTTTCAGCTCTTCGACTTCGTTGTGACCTTCGTCGCCATCGCCGAGCTCCTTCTGAATGGCCTTCATCTGCTCATTCAGGTAGTACTCGCGCTGGCTGCGCTCCATCTGTTTCTTGACCCGGCCACGGATGCGCTTCTCGACCTGCAACAGGTCGATCTCGGCATCCAGCAGCGCCAGCACGTGTTCGACACGGGCCTGCAGCTCGACAATCTCGAGGATTTCCTGCTTCTGCTCGATCTTCAAGGCCATGTGCGCAGCCATGGTGTCGACCAGGCGGCCCGGCTCTTCGATGCTGTTGAGTGAAGACAGCACTTCGGCCGGGACCTTCTTGCCCAGCTGGACGTACTGTTCGAACTGCGACAGCAAGGTGCGCACGAAGACTTCGGACTCGCGCTCGGCGGCCTCCACTTCGTCGATCAGGCTGACTTCGGCACGGATGTGACCGTCGACTTCATTGAAGCGCTCGACCGAACCGCGCTGCTCGCCCTCGACCAGCACCTTGACGGTGCCATCGGGCAGCTTGAGCAGTTGCAGCACGGTGGCGACGGTACCGACGCGGTACAGGGCATCCTCACCCGGATCATCGTCGGCAGGGTTTTTCTGGGCCAGCAGGAGGATCTGCTTTTCGCCCGTCATCGCTGCCTCGAGGGCTTCGATGGACTTCTCACGCCCCACGAACAGTGGGATGACCATGTGCGGATAGACGACAACGTCGCGCAATGGCAAAAGAGGCAAGTCGAGGGTGGTCTTCATGATTTCGCCTCTACAGCGGCCTTGTGGCCGGAAACCGTTGGAAATGGTGCTTGGAGCTAATGTGGGGGCAGCCCTTTGAAATTACAAGCGCCGATACCAGGAAATGCAAAAAGGGGCCCGAAGGCCCCTTTCTGCATGCTGCCCCTTGCCCGATCAGGCGTCGGGGGCGGCCTTGGCTTGCGGCTCGCTGTTTTCGTAGATCAGCAGCGGCTTCGAACTACCCTCGATGACGCTTTCGTCGATCACCACCTTGCTGACTTCCTTCTGCGAAGGAATCTCGTACATGGTGTCGAGCAGCACGCCTTCCAGGATCGAACGCAGGCCACGGGCACCGGTCTTGCGTTCCAGCGCCTTGCGGGCAACGGCCTTGAGCGCATCGCTGCGGAACTCGAGGTCGACGCTTTCCATTTCGAACAGCTTGGCGTATTGCTTGGTCAGCGCGTTCTTAGGCTCGGTCAGGATCTGCATCAGTGCAGCTTCGTCCAGCTCGTCCAGCGTCGCCAGTACCGGCAGACGACCGACGAACTCGGGGATCAGACCAAACTTGACCAGATCGTCCGGCTCGACCTCTCGCAGAGACTCGCCGACTTTCTTGCCTTCTTCCTTGCTGCGTACTTCTGCACTGAAACCGATACCACCTTTGGTGGAGCGGTTCTGGATGACCTTTTCCAGGCCAGAGAAGGCGCCACCGCAGATGAACAGGATATTGCGGGTATCAACCTGCAGGAATTCCTGTTGCGGATGCTTGCGACCACCTTGCGGCGGCACGGAAGCGACAGTGCCTTCGATCAGTTTCAGCAGTGCCTGCTGCACGCCCTCACCCGAGACATCGCGGGTAATGGACGGGTTGTCCGACTTGCGCGAGATCTTGTCGATCTCGTCGATGTAGACGATGCCCATCTGGGCCTTTTCCACGTCGTAGTCGCACTTTTGCAGCAGTTTCTGAATGATGTTCTCGACGTCCTCACCCACATAACCGGCTTCGGTCAGGGTGGTGGCGTCAGCAATGGTGAACGGCACGTTGAGCAGGCGCGCGAGGGTTTCGGCCAGCAGCGTCTTGCCCGAGCCGGTTGGCCCGATCAGCAGGATGTTGCTTTTGCCGAGTTCGACTTCGTCGCCCTTCTTGTCACGCTGGTTCAGGCGCTTGTAGTGGTTGTACACCGCTACGGCAAGCACCTTCTTGGCGCGCTCCTGACCAATGACGTATTGGTCCAGGATGCCGCTGATTTCTTTTGGCGAGGGTAACTTGTGCGCGTTGCTCTCGGCCTGGGCTTCCTGCACCTCCTCACGGATGATGTCGTTGCACAGGTCGACGCACTCGTCGCAGATAAATACCGAGGGGCCGGCAATCAACTTGCGCACTTCGTGCTGGCTTTTGCCGCAGAAGGAGCAATAGAGCAATTTGCCGTTGTCCTCGCCGTTACGGGTGTCAGTCATTCGATCGATCCAATCCGGTAGGCTTGAAACACAAGATGAAGGCAATCGCAGGCTTTTTCAAGTCCGCGGTCGGGCACACTTCGTACCCGACCGCTCTGGCGCATTGCTTCAGGATGCCAGTTGCCGCTTGTCGTAGACCGAGTCGATCAGGCCGTACTCGGCCGCGCGCGCAGCGCTCATGAAGTTGTCACGCTCGGTATCGCGCTTGATGGTCTCGAGCGACTGGCCGGTGTGATGGGCCAGCAGATCGTTCAGGCGCGCCTTGATGTTGAGGATTTCCTGGGCGTGGATCTCGATGTCGGTCGCCTGGCCCTGGAAGCCGCCGAGCGGCTGGTGAATCATCACGCGCGAGTTCGGCAGGCAGTGGCGCTTGCCAGCGGCACCGGCCGCCAGCAGGAAGGCGCCCATGCTGCAGGCCTGGCCGATGCAGATGGTCGAAACGTCCGGCTTGATGAACTGCATGGTGTCGTAGATCGACATGCCGGCAGTCACCGAACCACCCGGCGAGTTGATGTACAGATGGATATCCTTGTCCGGGTTTTCCGCTTCCAGGAACAGCAGCTGCGCCACCACCAGGTTGGCCATGTAGTCCTCTACGGGGCCGACCAGGAAGATCACCCGCTCCTTCAAGAGGCGCGAGTAGATGTCATAGGCGCGTTCGCCACGGGCGGACTGCTCGATAACCATCGGGACCAGGCCGCCTGCGGCCTGGATGTCAGAGCTCTGCTGAATATAAGAATTGCGGGACATGTCCTGCACTCACTCCCAAATAGTCATGGCTTGAATACGCACAAGCCAGCGCGAAGGCTGGCTTGTGGGGGTTTCCTACGAGAGTAGCCTGTTACTCAGCGTCGGCTTGAGCCTGTACTGGCTTAACAGCTTCTTCGTACGAGACCGACTTGTCGGTCACAGTCGCTTTCTGCAGGACAGTATCTACAACTTGTTCTTCCAGTACAACCGAACGCACTTCGTTCAGTTGCTGGTCGTTCTTGTAGTACCAGGCGATAACCTGCTCTGGTTCCTGGTAGGCCGAAGCCATTTCTTCGATCATTTCACGCACTTTGGCGTCGTCTGGCTTCAGGTCGAACTGCTTGACCACTTCGGCGACGATCAGGCCCAGCACCACGCGGCGCTTGGCTTGCTCTTCGAACAGCTCGGCCGGCAGTTGGTCTGGCTTGATGTTGCCACCGAACTGCTGGACAGCCTGCACGCGAAGACGGTTGACTTCGTTTTCCAGCAGGGCTTTTGGCACTTCGATCGGGTTGGCGGCCAGCAGACCGTCCATGACCTGGTTCTTGACCTTGGTCTTGGTGGCCTGACGCAGTTCACGCTCCATGTTCTTGCGAACTTCGGTGCGGAAGCCTTCCAGGGTCGACTCTTTGATACCGAATTGAGCGAAGAACTCTTCGTTCAGTTCTGGCAGCTGTGGTGCCGAAACGCTGTTGACGGTGATGGTGAACTCGGCGGCTTTGCCAGCCAGGTCGAGGTTCTGGTAGTCCTCTGGGAAGGTCACGTTGACAACGCGCTCTTCACCGGCCTTGGCGCCGACCAGGCCTTCTTCGAAGCCTGGGATCATGCGGCCGGAACCCAGCACCAGCTGAGTGCCCTTGGCCGAACCACCGGCGAAGGCTTCACCGTCGATCTTGCCAACGAAGTCGATGTTGACTTGATCGTCGTTCTGCGCAGCGCGCTCGACGGCCTCGAAACGGGTGTTCTGCTTGCGCAGCACGTCCAGCATCTTGTCCAGGTCGGTATCGGCCACTTCGGCGCTCAGGCGTTCGACGCTGATCGATTCCAGGCCCGAAACGGTGAACTCAGGGAAGACTTCGAAGATGGCGACGAACTCGAGGTCCTTGCCCTTTTCGAACGACTTCGGCTCAACGGCAGGAGCGCCGGCCGGGTTCAGCTTCTGCTCGACGATGGCTTCGTAGAAGGAGGCCTGGACCAGGTCACCGAAAGCTTCCTGACGGGCATCGGCTTCGAAACGCTGGCGAATGACGCTCATCGGCACCTTGCCAGGACGGAAGCCTGCAACCTTGGCGCGACGGGCAGTCTGCTGCAGACGCTTGTTGACTTCGTTCTCGACGCGCTCGGCCGGAACGGCGATGGTCATGCGGCGCTCGAGAGCGGAAGTGTTTTCAACAGAAACTTGCATGGATATTCCTCGTTGCACAGACGTTAGCCGGCGATAGCCCGACTCCAGAATCAAGGGCAAGCATTCTAGTGACTCACGCACCAGAAGTCACCCCACCCGGATTGTCGGCAGACCACGCCGGTCGTTTTCCTTGAAAGGCCCGAGCGCCATGGCGTCGACCCTGTTTAAGCGTTGCCCGCGCAGGCCGTCTCAGGCCGCGCGATTGTAAAACCTTGTCAAACAAACCCCGCCCAACTCGAACGCACCTTTTATTGCGGCTCGATCTCGTTGAACTGGCAGTATTCTTCCCACTCCATCCCCAGCGCCTCAGCCACCTCGCGGTGGGTTTCCAGGCGCATCGCCTGCAGCTGCTCCGGCGTTTCAGCGATCAATTGCAGGGCCAACTCCCAGGGCTGGATACCCTGCTCATCGGCGGCATCCTCGAACGCCCATTCGATCTGTTGCGCCTGCTCGCGCGCATCCAGCTCGCGGATCTCCTCGAGCAGTTGCGGATTGGCTTCGGCGAAACGTTGCAGCGCCAGGGCCTGGCGCGCTTCTTTTGCGATCATTTGCGGTATTCCTCTGCCAGCATCTTGGCCGGACGGTCAACCGGCTGAAATCTAACAGCTTTTATTGGGGCATCAATAGAGGATTGCAAGGGGGAATCGAGCAATGATTGCAAAGCCCTCAGCCTGGGCCTTGCAGGCGCTGCGAACTCGAGCGTCACAAACCATGCAATGCAGAAACAACAAAGGCGCCCGATCTCACGATCAAGGCGCCTTCATAAAATATGGGGTGGACGATGGGAATCGAACCCACGACAACCGGAATCACAATCCGGCGCTCTACCAACTGAGCTACGC